>JAJFLN010000739.1 GCA_021772705.1 Candidatus Cloacimonadota bacterium
CCTTCGTCGCGTTCAATCTCGCCCTCAGCCTGGCCAATGAGACCGACAAGACGGTGCTTCTGATCGACGCCGACTCGAGCCGATCTTCAGTCGAGCGCATGCTCGGAACCAAGGCGGACAGGGGTCTCATCGACCTATTGGCAGACGATAGTCTTTCCATCTCCGACGCCGTGCTCGAAACCGACCTGGAACGGTTGTCGATCATCCCGGCCGGTGACCCGCATCCGCTCAGTACGGAGTTGTTCGCCGGCTCCAGGGCCGCATCATTGCTGCGGCAAATATCGCGTAGCGACCCAAATCGTATTGTTGTATTTGATTCAGCGCCGATATTGGCGACCAGCGAGCCGACCGCGCTTGCCCTTCATGTCGGCCAGATCGTCTTCGTCGTCGATTCAAAGAAATCCAGCAAAGCCACCGTGCGCGAAGCGCTTGGTCTCATCGGCACCTGTCCTAACATCGGGTTTGTGCTGAACAAGGCTGAGTTTGAGTTCGGAGCCTCGCGTTTTGGCTCATATAATGGCTACTATGGGTATCCGAAAGCGATTTCGCGGCGTCGATCGCGCAGAAGCAAAGACCAGTGATGAACGGTTGACGCGAAATCATGTATCACCAGCATTTTAATCTCAAAGCCCCTCCGTTCCGGATCACGCCGGACGCCCGATTCTTTTTTCAGGGCCGCACCCACGGGCGGGCGCTGTCCTACCTGAGCTATGGTCTGAGCCTTCGTGAAGGGTTTGTCGTCGTGACCGGCGATGTCGGGGCTGGCAAGACGACATTGGTTGAGTATCTGTTGTCGACCCTTGAGCCGCAGAGGTTCCGGGCTGCGAAATTGGTTTCCACCCAACTCGGCGGTGACGACCTGTTGCGATTGGTCGGGTCGGCAATGGGCCTGGATTTCGCCGGTGCCGACAAGTCGACGATATTGACGCAACTGCAGGCGTTCTTCGCCAACCAGAACGCGGCCGATGTGCGGCCCCTTCTCCTCGTCGACGAGGTGCAAAATCTATCACTACGGGCGCTGGAAGAACTCCGCATGCTGTCGAATTTTCAGGTCGGCAACCAGCCCCTGGTGCAGACCTTCCTCATCGGTCAGCCTCAGTTTCGCGATACCATGGCCGGCCGCGACCTTGAGCAACTCATGCAACGTGTCGTTGCCGCCCATCATCTGGATGCACTAACCCCGGATGAAACGAGGTCCTACATTGAGCACCGCCTAAACTGCGTTGACTGGGCCGGCGATCCCGAGCTTGATGTTGATGTTTTCGACACCGTGCACCGGGCCTCGGGCGGCGTGCCGCGCCGTATCAACCTGCTGTGCGACCGGTTGTTCTTGGCCTGTTATCTCGAGGACAAGCACGTGCTGAGCCCGGCACTTGCAGCGACCGTCATTGCCGAACTCAGTCATGAGGGATTGTTGCGCTTGCCGACGAGCCAACCGGTCTCCGGGCAAGTGACACGCCCCGAGGAGTTCGCGCGATGACGGCGGGACCGACCAGCCTCTCATTGCGCACGGGGATGTCGAAAACCGTCGCGGACAGTAATGGGACGAAGAACGCTGGGCCGATAGCCACGTGCCGGAAGCGTGAAACGATTGTCAATGCCCTCAGCGTCGACATCGAGGATTATTTCCACGTTGGGGCGTTGTCCGAGCGCATTGATCGAGGTGACTGGGAAAATTTGCCGCGGCGTGTCGAGCTAAACACCGACATTGTTTTGGCCATGCTCGACAAGCACAACGCAGAGGCTACGTTCTTCATCCTTGGATGGGTCGCCGAACGTTGCCCGGATCTCGTTCGGCGAATCGCGGACGCCGGACACGAAATCGGCAGCCATGGCCATAGCCACATTAGCGTCCACGAACAAGATCCCAAGACCTTCAAGGCCGATATCGAACGCACCCGATCACTATTGGAGGACATCTCCGGCGTCTGCGTGCGCGGCTATCGGGCTGCAAATTTCTCTATCTCGCCCGACATGGAATGGGCGTACGAAATCCTGCGAGAATGCGGATATCGTTACAGCTCGAGCCTGCACCCGATCCAACACGACGTATATCGCATGCCCGACGCGCCCCGCCACCCGTTCGTTCCGTGGTCGAAATCAGGCATCGTCGAAATCCCGATATCGACCCTCCATATCGCCGGCAAGCGGGTCCCATTCTGCGGTGGCGGTTTTTTTCGCCTGTTGCCATATGGCCTGTCGCGGCGGGCCATTCGGCGCATAAACAAAAACGAACAACTGCCCTGCACCTTTTACTTCCATCCGTGGGAAATCGATCCGGATCAGCCCCGGGTAAAGGGTCTAAGCGCCCGCTCGCGGTTCCGTCACTACACCAACCTATCGCGAATGCAGAAGAAATTGGAAACACTGCTTAACGATTTTGAGTGGTCCCGAATTGACGAAATTTATCAAAGCGTCATCGCCTCATAGGGTGGTTGGCCCGGACGAACGCGATACCGAGCGCTGTCTCGGAACCGGCTGCGCCTGCATCAGCCTTGAGCCCGCGACCGTTCGTTTGGCCACTGAAGACGACCGAGGCGAATGGGACCGTTTCGTCGACACCGCGCCCGACGGGACGTTATTTCATCGTTTCGCGTGGAGCGGCGTTCTCCACGGCGCCTTCGGGTACGAGCCCCTCTACCTCGTCGCCGAACGAGCCGGCGCCATCGTCGGCCTTCTGCCGCTGGTCCATAAGAAGAGCGCGCTGTTCGGCAACTCCGTCAGTTCCTTGCCCTTCTGTTCCTATGGCGGCCCCCTCGGCGCCAATCGGGCAATTGGACGGTCATTGGTCGAACGCGGGCTGACTTTGGCGCAAGACCTCAACGTCGACGTCATCGAGCTGCGGGGCGAAACCCCACCGCAGCACGGTTGGGTAGAGCGCAGTCATTCATATGCGACCTTCGAAAGGACACTCGCCAGCACCCCGGAGGCCATCCTCAAATCCATCCGGCACAAGGGCCGTCGGCACGCGGTCCGCCGCAGTCTACAGCGGGGTTTGACCTTCGAGCGCCGCGACGACATCTCGGAATTCTACACGGTGTTGGCCGAGAGTTATCGCAATCTCGGTACACCCGTTTTCCCGAGGCGCTACTTTACCCTCCTGAAAGCGGCATTTCCTGACGAGGTCAGTGTGCATATTGCGCGTCGCGGAAACACACCACTGGCCGCAAGCCTCGCCTTCGCCTTTCGGGACGGCCTGCACCCGGTCTACGCTGGCGGAACGGCCGCCGCGCGCACCTTCAACGCCAACGACTTCCTGTTTTTCAACCTGATGTGCACAGCCCTTGAAAAGGGACTATCCCAGTTCGATTTCGGCCGCAGCAAAGTCGGCACGGGCAGCTTCGCCTACAAGAAATATTGGGGCTACGAGCCGCGGCCGCTGACCTATCACTACAAGCTCGTCCGCGGCAAGCAGCTACCCCACCTTTCACCGGCCAATCCACGGTACCGCAGACTGGTCGGTGCTTGGAAGCGCCTGCCGTTGGGTGTCAGCCGGGCAATTGGCCCGCCGTTGATGCGCCACCTCGGATAACGGCGCCATGGCGACGGCGGCAGCCTCCATCAAGCCACACGCGATGCCGGGCGCCACCCGCTTCAGTGCCCCGTCCTGGCGGTTGTCACTGATCATCGTTGGTTTGCTGTATGTGTTGATCCTGGCCGTTTACCGGGACACCTCGATGTCCGTGCTTGCGCTCTGGAATTCCTCGGACCTGTACGGCCATGGCTTTCTGGTCCTGCCGGCGGCCGTCTTTCTGCTGTGGAAACGGCGCCACCGGCTGCAGGCGTTGGCGCCGCGCCCTTCCTTCCTCGGACCGGTAGTATTGGCGTTCTCGGCGTTGGTTTGGCTTGTTGGCGAGGTTTCGTCGACCAACCTGCTGCAGCATCTGGGGCTGGTCGCGATGCTGCCCGGGGTTTTCGTCTCTATCCTGGGCGTTCGCATAGCCCGTGCCTGCGCCTTGCCGCTTGGTTACCTCGTGTTCGCGGTTCCGTTCGGGGGCGAACTAATACCGGCGCTACAACAATTCACCGGCGCCGCCGTGGCATCGGTGCTCGGATTGTCGGGTATACCGGTGTTTCTCGAGGCCAACTTCTTGATCATCCCCAATGGCCGGTTCGAGATCGCCGAAGCCTGCGCCGGCGCGCGATCGTTGATCGCGACCGTCGCCGCGGCAACCTTAGGATCGGACATCCTGTACAACAACACATGGAAGCGTGTTGCCTTCGTTGCCTTCGCAATTGCCTTGGCAATTGTCGCCAACGCCATACGGGCCTATCTGGTCGTAGCGATCGCAGCCTGGCGGGGTCTCGGGGCCGGCGTCCAATTCGATCACGTGACGTTCGGACTGGTGTTTCTCAGCATCGTCCTTGTCCTGCTCTTCGCGGTCGGAGCGCTGTTCCGCGACGCAGCGCCGCTCGCGGCCAATCAACCGGCGGACGGCGCCGGCACCGGGGCAGCTACCTTATCGCAGACCGCCGCTGTCTGTCTGACCGCCTTCGTTGCGGCGACCGCTCTGCAAATCGCCGCGCAATTGGGCGATCATCTGGTCACGCGGCCCGGTGCTGCCCTGCCAGAGGTCGACAGCTTGGGTATCTGGCAGGCGGACGCCTCGGCAGTTCCAAACTGGAGGGCCGGCATTGCCAACCCGGATGCAGAGCTGCTGCGCAACTTCACCTCGGAGCGCGGGCCGGTCACCCTGCATGTCGCGTATTTCTCGCACCAGCGTCCGGGGGCGGAATTGATCAACGACGGTAACCGTCATGCCGGCACCGCGCCCTGGCGGGTCGCGAGCACTTTCCGGGTCCGGCTCAACCAACCGTCCGGTGATTTGCAACTGCCCTGCTCCGTGGTCGTCGACGGTATCGAGGAGCGGATATCTTGCCACGCGTTCTGGGTTAACGGCGCGTTGACCGGCAGCGTCCTCCAGGCAAAGGTGCGGCAGGCGCTCGCGCGACTCACTTTCGGCCTCCCCGCCGCCGCCGTAGTTTCGTTCTCCTGGCCGGTCACGACCGCCCCAATGACCGATGCCATGCTGACCGATAGCCTCTCCCAAACTCTGCCCGCTATTGTCACGTGGTTGGCTGATGCAGCCCGCGCCTCATAGCCGGGGTGCCGAGAGCATCAGCCGAACGCGGATCCATTTGCTGCATCTATTCCCCGGCTTCGAGATCGGCGGAATTCAAACCCGTACGTCGGCGATCATCAACGGCCTCGATGATCGGTTTCATCACACTATCATTGCCCTCAATGGCGATTACACCTGTGCGGCACGTCTGTCGCCCGACGCTTCCGTTGATTTGCGGCGGCAATTCACCCCTGCTGTCGGACTACGCCGTTCGATTGCCGATGCAAGGCGGACATTGCGGGAAATCCGGCCGGACCTTCTTATCACCTACAATTGGCCAACACTCGACTGGGCGTTGACCAATGGTGTTTTCAGCCATTGCCCCCACATCCACCAGGAGGACGGCTTCAATCTGGACGAGGCCGACCGACAGCTGGCGCGGCGCATCGTATACCGGCGGCTCAGTCTGCTCCGCAATGACCTCCTGATCGTGCCCTCGCACACCCTCTACCAGATAGCCCGCGATGTGTGGCGGCGCCCAGCGGGCCGTGTCTGCCGGATCGCGAACGGTATCCCCTGGCAGAAGTTCGCGGCGGCCCGCGGTCATGGCCGGCCAGCCACGACAGTTCTCGGGACCATCGCCCCGTTGCGGCCCGAAAAGAACATCGTCGCCTTATTGCGCGCGCTCGCCGCCCTGCGCCGCAACCATGACGTTGAGTTGCTTATCATTGGCGACGGACCCGAACGCCGCCGGCTGGAGACCCTGGCAAGCGAGCTTCAACTCACCGATGTTTGCCGGTTTCAGGGGCAACGGGACGATGTGGTTGGCGCATTCGCGCCACTCGAGATCTTCATGATGCCATCGCGGACGGAGCAAATGCCGATCAGTCTGTTGCAGGCTATGGCCTCCGCCAAGGCCGTGGTGGCTTATGACGTCGGCGATATCAAACGGATCGTGGCCGACGAAAACACCCCCTTCATCGTGCCCCGCGACGACGAACGGGCACTCGTCCGATGCACTGAGCAGCTGATCGCCGACGCCGACCGCCGGCACCAACTGGGGATTGCCAATCTGGCGCGGGTGAAAAGCGATTATTGCGCGGCGACAATGATCGAACGGTACCAAGACATTTATTTGCGAATAGCAACAGGACAACGCTGAGGTGCACGTATCGGCGGTCATCCTGACCTGGAATTCCGCTGCCCACATTGCCGCGTGTCTCGATTCCGTGCTGGCCGCCCTTGACGAGGCCGGCGGCCAGAACGAGATCTTTGTCGTCGACAACGGATCGTCCGACACCACACCGGCGATCCTCAAGACCTATGCCGGCACCGGCGATGCCGCCGTCCACATCAGCCTGTTGGATGCAAACCGCGGCACCACGAAAACACGCAATATGGCGCTGCGCCGGGCCACCGGCGACTTCGTGCTGATCATCGATGCCGACGCCGTCATTCAGCCGGGCACTCTCCGGCCGATGATCGATCACCTCAACGCCAGCCCTGGCACCGGGCTGATCGCGCCATCCTTGGTGTTTCCGGACGGTCGTCCGCAACTGTCCACGGATCAGTTTCCGACCGTCGGCCACAAGATCAAGCGCGTCCTGTTCTTGCGGTCCATGGAGCGGCAAATCGCACCTGCGGCGCAGCCTGCCACCCCTCACACCGTGGACTACGCGATATCGGCGTGCTGGCTGCTGCCGCGCCGCACCCTCGATACAGTCGGGGTTTTCGACGAGCGTTTCTTCTACGCCCCGGAGGACGTCGATTACTGCCTATCCGTCTGGCTCGCGGGCCACAGCGTCGAGGTCATGCCGGCCGTCGTTGCGATTCACGAAGCAACGGAGCATTCCCGCAACATTCTTCCTAACCGTCTATTGCTGCACCATTTTGTCGGCTTGCTCAAATATTTCATCAAGCGGCGCTACTGCTTCAGCCTGCGGCGCATCTACGACAGAATCGATCGCGCCGCCCCGGCACACCGGCTCACAGCCAAGCCCGCTTCCACTCCAGGAACATGAGGATATTCCACAACGAATATTGCCAATTTCGTTGGCCGCTCAGGTGTTCCTGCCAGCGTTGACGGATAACCGCCGGCGCGAATATGCCGTCGCATCTGAGCATGCGTTCACTCAATAAGTCCTCCGCCCAATCGCGCATACCCCCACGCAACCAAGCGGCGATTGGCATTTCAAAACCCTGTTTCGGCCGCTCGAACAGGATAGTGGGGACATAGTCGGCCAATATCCGCATCAACAGACCCTTGGGTTTGCCACCCATTTGGCGGTAGGACATCGGCAGGCGCCAGGCGAACTCGACAACCCGATGGTCGAGCATCGGCATCCGCACCTCCAGGCCGAGAGCCATACTGGCACGATCGACTTTCGTCAGGATGTTGTCCGGCAGGTAGCCCAGCGTGTCGTAGTACAGCATGCGCTCAGCGAAATCAGGCACATCCCTAACGCCGGACCCCATCCACACGGCGTCGTCCTCCGGCGTTGCCGACGGGCATACCGCCACCGGGTCGGCCCATTGGCTAACCAAATAACGGTACAATTGGTCCGGTCCTGCCAGGTCCAATATTTCAGCGATCTTGTGCATACGATGTCCGGCACGGACCGGCCGCAGAGCACTGGGGATCAGTTGCGCCCCGCGATCCCATCCTTCGACCGGAAGCGCCCGCAACGAAGCACCGATCTGGCGGCGCAAAAAGCGCGGCAACCTACCCAGTGTACCCCCGATCACCTGACCTTGCCGGTACCACGGGTAGCCGCCGAACAGTTCGTCGCCGCCGTCACCCGACAGCGCCACCGTAACCGAACCACGGGCCAGTCGCGACACCAGGTAGGTCGCGATCGCCGAGTTGTCGGCGAACGGTTCGTCATACCACGATGAAATATTCGGGATCAGATCGCGGGCGGTGTCCGGGCCGACATACAACTCGTGGTGGTTGACATCCAAATGCTTGGCCACCTGACGCGCGTAAGGCGCCTCGTCGAAGTCCGATTCGGTAAACCCGATAGAGAACGTGCTCACCTGCGTCGGCGCGACCTCTTTCATGATCGCCACGACGGTGGAGCTATCGATGCCGCCGGAAAGGAACGCCCCAACCGGCACATCCGCGACAAGCCGATCCGTGACGGCTTGCCGCAGCAGTGTCTTCAGCTGAACCGCCGCCGATTCAGGGCAACCGTCGAACCGATCGGCAACGCCGTGCCTGGCCACCGAGCGAAATTCCCAGTAGTGGTTTTGCCGCGGCTGCCGGGTTTGCCGATCGGCCGGGTCGAAGCAGATCGTCACGATCGCGCCCGGCGCGACTTGCGAAAGGCCGTCGTAGATTGACAGGTGGCCAGGCACATAGTTGAGCCGCAGGTATTCGGCCAGCGCCGTCGGATTCAACCGCGGCTGCCAATCCGGGTGCGCGAAAAAGCTCTTGGGTTGCGAGCCGAAAAAACAGGTATCGGCGGACCACCCGTAGTACAGCGGCTTGATCCCGACGCGGTCACGCGCCAGCGACAGTGTTTGCCGTTCGCGGTCCCAATAGGCGAAACCGAACATTCCCACGAAACGCGGTACCGCCCGTTCGACACCCCAACGGCGGCACGCTTCGAGGACCACTTCGGTATCCGAACGGCCGCGGAATGCCGCGCCGCCCGCTTCCAGTTCGCGCCGCAGGTCTTGCGCATTGTAGATCTCGCCGTTGAACACGACGACGGCGCCTTCGTCCGCCGACACCATCGGCTGCCGCCCCGCCGGCGTCAGGTCGATCACCGCCAGCCGCCTGAAGCCCAACGCCAGCCCGGCTTCGGCGTCGGCCCAGGCATCCTGATCGTCTGGCCCGCGTGCCTGCAGGGTGTCGGCCATGCGGCTGGCCAACCGCACCAGGTCGCCTTGGCGCCAGCGTCGCTGGTGGTCGACAAACCCGACTAATCCGCACATCCGTCCACCACTCGCAAGCTGTTAGCCAGCACCGTTCCCAGGACTGGTCCCAGGATCGTTCCCGGGGCCTCGATGGGCCGGCTCGTAGAGTTCGTCGTAGACCGCGATCATCCTCTGCATACGTTTGCGAAAGCTGAAGTCGCGTTCAACCAGGTCTCGGCCCGCGGCGGCAAGCCGGCTCCGCTGCGGCCGGTCGGCGATCAGCTCGGCCAACGCGTTCGCCAGCGCGTCTGCCGAACCCGGCTCGACCAATCGGCTGTCGATGCCGTCATGCAATACCGCTGGAATGCCACCCACCGTAGTCGCGACAACGGCCACCTCCATCGCCAGCGCCTCGAGCAGGGTGTTGGGGAGGCCCTCGCGCAAGCTGGGCAGGCAGTACAAGTCAAAGCAATCGAAGATCCCGATCGTATCGGCCACATGGCCAAGAAAGTACACCCGGTCACCGGCGCCACAGCGCGCCGCGTGTTCCTTCAGCGCCGCTCCTAGCTTGCCGTCGCCCGCGATCCAAAGCTCGATATTGGGATTAGCTACATGAAGCGTTGCAAACGCTTCGATAAGGAAGCGCAGCCCCTTTTCCTCCGACAACCGCCCGACCGCGCCGATGACGACAGCGTCCGCACCCGCCCTGCCGCCCGGCGAACCTGGCCACTGCCGGCGCGCCTCATCAGGCGGGCCGCGCCGACGATACCTCTCCAGCTCTATCCCGTTGTGCACCAGCCGCAACCGGCTGCGGTCGACACCCTTTGCCAGGCACGCGT
>JAJFLN010000740.1 GCA_021772705.1 Candidatus Cloacimonadota bacterium
GGTGGAGGCGGCGGCGCCGGCTTCTCGCCCCGGCACAGGAGCCGGCGGAGGAGATCTGGCCGCCTCACTGCCAGGGCCAGCAGGACACCGTCAAGAACGATGAGCAGCGCCGTCAGCCATCGCCGTTCCGGTTCGACCTCCAGGGCGACAGGCGTCTTGATTCCGAAGAGCTGCCCTTCGGCGAACTCGACCCCGGGCGGTAGCTCGACGGGGATGACCTGCAGGGACAGGGGAGGAACATCGACATCCCCTTCCAGGCCATCGGGCGTCCGGTACTTCACCTGAATGCCCCCGAGGGCCACCTCGCCGAGTTTGAAAGCTCCGAGCCGCCACTTCCTGGAGGTGAGCTCCCGCTCTCCCGGGCGCGAGCGGTGCAGCTCATCGGGATCAGGAGGATCGGGAGGTTCCGGCGCGGAGGGAGTTGGGCCCAGGAGGTGAGTGGGCGTGACTCCGACAGGCTCCAGGCCGGCCTCCTTCAGGGCCGCTGCCATGCCAGTCAGGGTCGTCATCGTCCCGGGAGGGGCCGAGACTGTGACACCGTAATCCAGGAAGTCGCCGATGACGGCGGAGGTGGCGTTCAGGGTGGCGCTGACCGAGACCGGTTCCTGCGCGGCGGCGGGAAGAGCGAGCAACCAGGCGGCCAGGACGGCCCAGAGACTCACAGCCATGACCCTCGGGATCCTGTGTCGGAGGCGGATCATCGTATTCTCCTGGCCCGGCGCTCGAAGAACTGCACTAACCGCTCCACGTAGGGAGCCCCCGTCGAGAGAGCCACGCTGTCGATCTTCATGTTCCGGAAGCGGTTCTCCAGTTGCCGGGCGGTCCGGTCCGCGAGACGGGCATAGCCGCTCCTGAACTCAGGGTCGAAGGTGTCCACCAGGAATCGCTCAGCTGTCTCCGCATCCTCCAGCTCCACCAGGCCGATGGGAGGCAGCTCTTCTTCCCTGGGGTCCGTGATGGGGAGCGCGATCAGGTCGTGCCGGCGAGCCGCGACTCTGAGGATCTTATCGTATCCCGTGTCCAGGAAGTCGCTGACCAGGAAGACCACGGCCTTGTGGCCCAAGACCCGGTCCAGGTAACGGAGGGCCACGGAGATGTCAGTGCCCTTCCGGCGGGGCCGGAAGTAGAGCAGCTCTCTGAGGACCCTCAGGACATGGCGACGGCCCTTCTTGGGCGGGACGAACTTCTCGACCTCGTCGGTGAACATGAGCAGCCCGACCCGATCGTTGTTCTTGATGGCCGAGAATGCCAGGAGCGCTGCCAGCTCCACTGCCATCTCACCCTTCATCTGAGACACGGAGCCGAAGTCGCCGGAGCCGCTGGCGTCGACGACGAGCATCACGGTCAGCTCCCGTTCTTCCTGGAACTGCTTGACGAAGGGACTGCCCATGCGGGCCGAGACATTCCAGTCGATGGTCCGGATGTCGTCGCCGTACTGGTACTCCCGTACCTCGGCGAACTCCATACCCCGGCCCTTGAAGACGGAGTGGTACTGGCCGCTGAAGACGTTGTCGACCAGGCTTCGAGTCTTGATCTCGATCCGCCGTACCTTGCGGAGTATTTCCTTTGGAATGGAGACCACGTCGATTGGGGATTTCTATTTCGAAGGAACCCGGTTCCTACACTGGCCGCCGGAGTCGATACGACAGCAGCAGCGGTGCATTTGTTCCCTCCGTTCTCTGTCAGGGCACCACGACGCTGTCGAACAGACGCCTCACCACGTCGTCGCTGGTGATCTCTTCCGCCTCGGCCTCGTAGGTGACCAGCACCCTGTGGCGAAGAACCTCGAGGCCGATGAGCTTGACGTCATCGGGGGTGACATAGCCCCGGTGCCGGAGGAAGGCGTGTGCCCGGGCAGCCTGGGTCAGACAGAGAGTTGCCCTGGGGGACGCGCCGTAGTGGATCAACGGCTTCAGATCCTCCAGTCCGGCCTCCGACGGGTTTCGGGTGGCAAAGACCAGATCGAGGATGTAGTTCTTCACCTTCTCGTCGACGTAGATCTCGCTGGCGACTTTCCTGGCGGCGAGTATCTCCTTGGCCGTGGCGACGGGGGAGACCTTCGGCGGATTGCCCTCCGCCATGCGATCCACGATCTCCGCTTCTTCCCGCCGGGTCGGATAGATGATGCTCAGCTTGAGCATGAACCGGTCCACCTGAGCCTCCGGCAGGGGATAAGTCCCCTCCTGCTCGATGGGGTTCTGTGTCGCCAGGACCAGGAAAGGATTCTCCAAAGGATAGGTGGTATCGCCGATAGTGACCTGGTGTTCCTGCATGGCCTCCAGCAAGGCGCTCTGCACCTTGGCGGGAGCACGAGAGATCTCGTCAGCCAGCAGGATGTTGGTGAAGATCGGGCCCTTCTTGGTGAAGAACTCGCTATCCTTGGGGCTGTAGACCATGGTGCCGATCAGGTCCGCCGGCAAGAGGTCGGGGGTGAACTGAATTCTCTGGAAGGCCGTGCTGATGCACTCCGCAAGTGTCCGGACGGCGGTGGTCTTGGCCAGACCCGGAACGCCCTCGATGAGGACGTGCCCATTGCAGAGCAGGCCGATGAGCAGCCGCTCCACCATGTTCTTCTGGCCAACGATGACCTTCCCCACTTCGGTCATCAACCTGTCCGAGAACTCGCTGGCCTCGGCGACGCGTGCGTTGAGTTCCTGAATGTCGGTCATGCGACGCAGGATAACAACGGAGTCCCGCAGGGTCAAGTCAGCTGGCCGTCGTGTAAGACCTGCGACAGCCTGCATTCATGGAGTCATGGCGCAACCATGAAACCGAAACATACAGGACTCAGCTTTCCAGAAACTCCGCCTCGAGCCGCTCCACATCGGGAACGTGTCTCTCATACTGGGGCAGACCGTCTGTGATCTGATACCAGGGCGCCATTGCAGCAGTGAAGATGTGACGGGCGGGCCGTACTCCTGGATCGTCATCGAAGCAACCGGCAGGGATGATGTAGAAGTCCGTTCCCGGGTGGCGGATCGGCAGAGGGCCGCCGCACTGGTTGCAGAAGACCCGGATGTAGCCAGGAGGTTTGATCTCCATGGGCACCTCGTAGCTCACAACCCTTTTCTCCCCCGTTAGCCAGGCGAAGCCCGCGGCGGAGGTCACCAGGGCAGCCACGAAGGCGGATCCGGAGGCCTTCCGGCACCGGCTGCAATGGCAGAGCTGTATCCCCGACAGCTTCCGGGTACACCGGAACGTCACGGCGCCACAGAGGCAGCTGCCCTTCACGTCCAGAGGGGGTGTGTCAGATCCGGTCATGGCTCGATACAGCGGTTGAAGACGAACACGGCGATGAAGAAGGCTATCACGGCGGAGGGTAACACGAGTAGGACCGAAGAATCTCGTGGTAGGCTTTGAGAAGGGTGCATGTCACCCAGGGGGTCCCCTCCTCCGTTCGCCCCACTATGGATGCCCGCATCCAGGACGACTGAATGGCCGAGTTTTCCCGATCCGTTCGTCCTGAGCCTGTCGAAGGATGAATGGAGCGGGCGGCCATATCG
>JAJFLN010000075.1 GCA_021772705.1 Candidatus Cloacimonadota bacterium
CCTGCAATGACTGCCTGCGGGAGCTTCTCGACCCGAAGGACAGGCGCTTCGAGTATCCCTTCTTGAACTGCACCCAGTGCGGTCCTCGCCTGACCATCGTGCGACAGGCACCCTACGACCGGCAGCGGACCTCCATGGCCGACTTCGAGATGTGCGCCGATTGCCGCCGTGAATACGAGGACCCGGCTGACCGGCGATTCCACGCACAACCCACGGCTTGTCCAGCCTGCGGCCCTCGACTGATGCTTCTGGACCCATCCGGAGCGGAGCTGAAAGCAGCGGATACTCTGGCCGAAGTAGGGACGAGGATCGCAAGCGGATCTATCGTGGCCATCAAGGGTCTCGGTGGCTACCACCTGGTCTGTGACGCCTTTGACGCCGAGGTTGTGACCCGCCTGCGAGAGCGCAAGAACCGGCCTTCGAAGCCCCTGGCCGTGATGGCCGCCGATCTCGGCGTTGCTGAGAAGTGCTGTCATCTGACGAAGGGGGAACGGGTCCAACTGGAGTCCCTGCAACGACCCATCGTCATGGCCCGGGTCCGGGGGGATGCTCCAGTCTCGGACCGGGTGGCCCCCGGCAATCCCCATCTCGGCCTCATGTTGCCTGGCACTCCCCTGCAGCACCTGCTGATGCGCGCCTGCGCTCCGGCGGTGCTGGTCATGACCAGCGGCAACCTGGGCGAGGAGCCTGTCATCGTGGAGGATCGGGAAGCCCTGGACAAACTGCGGGATACAGCAGACGTCTTCCTGACCTGGGACAGAGACATCGAACGCCGGGCCGACGACTCCGTCATGCGGGTCGTCTCTGGCGCCCCGCTCCTGATCCGGCGGGCCCGAGGGTTTGCCCCGGAGCCTGTGGCCTTAACAGGTGCTTGCCCTGAGCCGATCTTGGCGGTGGGCGGACACCTCAAATCCGTCGTCGCCTTCGGCCAGGGAAAACAGGCCGTCCTGAGCCCTCACATCGGTGACCTGGGCACCCCTGCGGGCTGGGAGGCGTTCCGGACGGCGGTGGAGGGCTATCAACGACTCCTGGGAATCCACCCCCGAATCGTGGCCCACGACCTCCATCCTGATAGCGCTTCAACCCGGTACGCAGTGGAACGTCAGGAGAGACAGGGAGCCAGGTGTGTCCCGGTCCAGCATCACCACGCGCACCTCGCCAGCTGCTTGGCTGACTGCGGCCATGAGGGGCCGGCGATCGGTGTGATCTTTGACGGAGCCGGTCTGGGAACCGATGGGGCGATCTGGGGCGGGGAGTTCCTGGCCGGAGACAGGTCCGCCGTGGTTCGGGCAGGCCATCTGAGATACGTGGCCATGCCTGGAGGAGAGCAGGCGATCAGGCAGCCTTGGCGAATGGCGGCAGCCCACCTCCTCGATGCCGGGCTGGAGCCCGAGCGATACTGCGAGGCGATGCCGACCCACGCATCAGTGACCTTGCGAAAAATGATCGACAGGGGGTTGAATTCTCCGAGAACCTCCAGCATGGGCCGGCTCTTCGATGCCGTCGCCTGCCTGACCGGTGTGGGTAAGGGCGTCACGTTCGAGGGTGAGGCGGCGATGAGGCTCGAGTGGCTGGCCACAGGTTTGCCCGCCGAGAAGCAGACCTATCCATTGGAGCTGATCGAACACAACGGAGTCATTTCCCTGGATACGCGCCCAGCGATCCGAGCCATCGCCGAAGAGGTCGATGGCCGGCGATCACCGGGAGCCGTGGCCAGAAAGTTTCACTCCAGTGTCGTTGCCTGGATCGACGCCGTCTGCCGTCGTCTCCGGGAGAGACTCCATCTCTCCGTCGTTGCCCTCTCTGGCGGTGTGTTCCAGAATGCCATCCTGCTGATGGAGTGCGAAGACAGCCTCAGGGGAAGTGGATTTCATGTCCTGAGGCATCGTAAGGTACCTCCCAACGATGGTGGGATCTGCTTGGGCCAGATCGAGGTCGCGGCCCTCAGAGCCCGTGAGGCTTTGACTGGATTCGATGAGGAAATGCCGCCTGTCAGCGGCCCTGGCGAGAAGGCTGCATGTTGACCCCAGAGTGTCCAGTCCCCCAGGGAAGATATGATCGGATCATCCTGGGCCACGGTAGCGGTGGCAAGCTCTCGGCCGACCTGCTACGGGAGGTGATCCTTCCCGTTCTGGGAAACGAGACCCTCAATCGGCTGGAGGATCAGGCTACCTGTCCCTTTCCTGCGGCGACGGGGGCGCGCCTTTCTGTAACCACCGATTCCTTCGTCGTGAATCCGCTGTTCTTCCCCGGAGGGGACATCGGAAAACTGGCGATCAACGGGACGGTGAACGACCTGGTAGTTGGCGGTGCCGAACCGCTGTGGTTGACGGCGGCATTCATTCTGGAAGAGGGGTTGCTCGTGGCGGACCTCCACCGTGTCCTTGTCTCGATGCGGGATGCTTGCCTCGAGGCCGGGGTCCACATCGTCACGGGGGATACAAAGGTCGTGGATCGCGGCAACGCCGATGGTCTCTACATCAACACCACCGGCCTGGGTCGAGTGCCGCCTGGCAGGTCCCTGTCCGTGTCGTCGGCTCGTCCGGGGGACCAGATCCTGCTCTCCGGGACCTTGGGCGATCACGGGATGGCCATCATGTCCGTGAGGGAAGGCCTGGAGTTCGAGACGGTCCTGGAGAGCGACAGCGCACCCCTGGCCTCCCTGACGCGGGCCATGCTCGATGCCTGTCCTTCGATACGGTGCATGCGGGATCCCACGCGGGGCGGACTGGCGAGCACCCTCAACGAGATCGCCGTGGCGTCGAGTGTGGGCATTCGCATCGACGAGGCGAGCATTCCGATCCGGCAAGAGGTTCGGTCTGCCTGCGAGATGCTGGGGATGGACCCCCTCTTTGTCGCCAGTGAGGGAAGGCTCGTGGCCCTCGTTGGCAGCGACGATGCGGAGCAGTGTCTGGAGGTGATGCGGGGAACGGAAGCAGGTCGTGACTCCGCCCTGATCGGCAGCGTCGAGGCGGCCCATCCAGGGACAGTTTCCGCCCGGACCGTCGTCGGAGGCTGCCGGATCGTCACGTTGCTGTCGGGGGAGCAGCTTCCTCGGATTTGCTGACGCTCTGGTCCGGAACACCGGGCAGGACGAACCAGAAGGAGCTGCCGACCCCCATTTCGCTCTCCAGGCCAATCCGGCCTCCATGGGCCTCAATGGCCAATCGGCAGAAGGTAAGACCCAGGCCGGTCGAATATCCCCGCCTCTGCTGGTACTGCTCGACCTGACCGAACTTCTGGAAGATTTTCTCGTGAAACTCCGGGGCGATTCCCTGCCCCTGATCCGTAACGGACACCCGGGCGCCGCCTCCGTCCTCGGATCGAACGGTCACGCGGATTTGGCTCTTTCGACGAGTGAACTTGAGGGCATTGCCGAGCAGATTCATGAAGACCCGAGCCACCAGGGCGGCGTCGCAGGCGACCGTTACCGGCGATTCGTGATCGGGCTCCTCGACCCGAATGGACCGGCCTTCCACCGGTGTGCCCAGCAATGAGATGGCGCCCCGGGCCAGGTCAGCCAGGTTGCTCTGCCGGATGTCCAGATTCAGCTTCCCCTCCTCGAGTCGAGCCACGTCGAGGATTGAACTGACCATCTCGACGAGTTTCCTGGTCGCCGCCACGGCTTCGTTGACCATCGGGACCAATCCCTCGGGCATGACTTCGTCGGGATCGTCGATTGCGAGTTCCAGATTTCCCAGGATGCCCATCAGCGGCGAACGAAGATCGTGCACCATCATGTTCGTCAGGTTCTCCCGGAGCTCCTCCAGGCTGCGGATCTTCTCGGCTCGGTTGGCGAGTTCGTCAAACATCCACTTGAGACGGATGGCGTTCTGAACCCGGAGGGTGGCGTCGGCGATGTCCAGAGGCTTGGTGAGGAAGTCGTTGGCTCCTGCCCGGATGCCCTTGAGCCGATCGTCGCGACCCGCAAGGGCCGTCACCATGATCACAGGCAGATGTTCCGTCAACGGGTCTTGCTTCAACTGGCGGCAGACCTCATAGCCGTCGGTGCCGGGCATCATCACGTCCAGGAGGACCACATCGGGCTTCCAGTCCGTGGTGAGTTTGATGGCTGTATCTCCATCACCGGCAACCTCGATCTCGTGTCCCAGGGGCTCCAGTATCCCTCGCAGCAGTTCCCGGTTCATCAGCTGATCGTCCACGATCAGGACCCTGCCAGGCCGGCGGGTGGGCAAGCCGGATTCGACCATCGAGATTGTTGGTTCAGTCATGGCCGTATTGGCCAGCCCTGGGCGGCCTACGGGATTGGGCGGCTGCCGTCAGTTCCGGGGCCAGGCAGTCCTGGAAGGGGGAGGGAGCTGAATCGGCGCCGGCAGTTCAATGATGGTGGCAAGGGGAACACGGCTGCTATGGTATCACTGTATGTGTCTCGGAATCCCGGCCAGAGTGATCCAGGTGGCTCGCGAGCGTGATCTTCTCATGGGAAAGGTCGACTTCGGAGGCGTCTCCAGAGACGTCTGTCTGGAGTACGTGCCCGAAGCCGTCGCCGGTGACTACGTCCTTATCCACGTAGGATTCGCCCTCTCGAAGATCAGCAAAGAGGAAGCACATCGCATCTTCGAGATTCTCGAAGAGCTGGATCAGATCCAGGAGGCCGGAGGCTGATGAAGTATCTGGACGAGTATCGCGATGCCGCCTCCGTACGCAAACTTGCCGCCAGGATTGCCGGTACAGTCTCTCGTGATTGGACTTTGATGGAGGTCTGCGGTGGGCAGACCCACAGCATCGTACGCTACGGCATTGATCGCTTGTTGCCTGCTTCGATTGAGCTGGTTCACGGTCCCGGGTGTCCCGTGTGCGTCACGCCGCTGGAGATCATCGACCGGGCCTTGGCTATCGCCGCTTGTCCCGACGTCGTGTTCTGCTCCTTTGGAGACATGCTACGAGTCCCGGGGTCGCTTTCTGCAGGAGCCAGCAGGGATCTGCTCGGGTTGAAGGCGAGGGGATGCGATGTCCGGGTGGTCTATTCGCCTCTCGATGCCGTTCGTATCGCCGAGCACCATCCGTCGAAGCCGGTGGTGTTCCTGGCCGTGGGCTTCGAGACGACCGCTCCGGCCAATGCCATGGCTGTGGACCTGGCGTTTCGCAGGGGCCTGGACAACTTCAGTGTCCTCGTATCCCACGTCCTCGTACCACCGGCCATGGACGCGATCCTTCAGTCTCCGGACAATCGCGTTCAGGCATTCCTTGGCCCGGGCCATGTCTGTGCCGTGATGGGTCTCCAGGAGTACCGTCCCCTCAGCCAGCGCTTTCACGTGCCGATCGTGGTGACCGGGTTCGAGCCTCTCGATCTGATGGAGGGAATCTGGATGGCCGTGCGCCAGCTCGAGGAGGGCCGGACGGACGTGGAGAATCAGTACGGCAGGGCCGTGAAGGAGGAAGGCAATCTGGTGGCCCGCCAGTTGATGGATCGGGTGTTCGAGACCGTGGACCGGAAGTGGCGCGGAGTGGGCAACATCGCCAAGAGCGGATTTCGCCTCCGAGATCAATACGGGGCTCACGATGCCGAGAGGGTCTTCCAGGTCGCCGAAATCGAGGCGGAGGAGCCCCGGGAGTGCATCAGCGGTGCGATTCTACGAGGTATTCAAAAGCCCTCGAACTGTCCGGCATTTGGAAAGAACTGCACTCCCGAGAGCCCAATGGGGGCGACGATGGTTTCCGCCGAGGGAGCATGCGCGGCCTATTACTCCGCAGGCCGGCATCTGATGCAGGACCGGGGACCGGCTGGCACGGAACCCGATGGGCATTGGCCCCCGGATCCCAAGGGAGCGATGGCGGATCATGTGGATTCTAGATCCCTTCGCTCTGAGCCTGTCGAAGGGCCATCACGCGAGAATCCGCATCGATCCGAGTGGCCTTCGACAGGCTCAGGCCGAACGGTTACAAAGTGATGCCGGTTCCCAAGTTTCGCCGTCGCTCCCGGGGCCCAAGGGTATGCTGACCCACGTGATCTGGGACCTGATACATCTATCGCGGGGCCGGGAGGACATGGCTTGAGCGAGCTGGATACTACCGTGGAGAGCCCCGACGATGACCGGGTCAACGAGGTCACTCAGTCAGGGCTGATGGACGTGGACGTGTTGTGGCTGACCGCGGGTCTCAGCTGCGATGGCGACACGGTGGCCATGACAGCAGCCACGCAGCCGTCCATTGAAGAGGTCCTGGCTGGCATCATCCCGGGACTACCCAGGGTCCGGTTCTTCAATCCCGTCCTGGCTTATGAGGCGGGCGAGGAGTACCTCCGGACGTTTCACGAGGCGAGCGAGGGCCGGTCCCGGCCGTTCATACTGATCGTCGAGGGCTCGATCCCCAATGAGGAGTTGAACACCGAGGGATTTTGGGCCGCCATGGGAACAGATGCTTCGACGGGACAACCGATCACCACGTGCGAGTGGATCGATCGATTGACTCCTCACGCCTGGGGTGTGCTGGCCGCTGGCACCTGCGCGACCTTCGGCGGGATACATGCCATGTCGGGAAACCCGACGGGGTGCATGGGGTTGGTGGACTACCTGGGTATGGACTGGCGTACACGATCCGGGCTGCCCGTGGTCAATGTGCCCGGTTGCCCCGTCCAGCCGGACAACCTGATGCAAGTCCTGGTCTACTTGTTGAAGCAAGCCGCCGGTCGAGCCCCCGAGATTCCCCTGGATGATCTCTTCAGGCCGAAGTGGCTCTTCACGCAGAGCCTGCACGAGGGTTGTGACAGAGGAGGGTTCTACGAGCAGGGCGACTTCGGGAGCGAATACGGGTCGCCCAAGTGCATCGTCAAGCTCGGCTGCTGGGGCCCCGTCGTCCTCTGTAACGTCGGCAAGCGAGGGTGGATCAACGGCATCGGCGGCTGTCCCAACGTCGGCGGCATCTGCATCGGATGCACTATGCCGGGTTTTCCAGACAAGTTCATGCCCTTCATGGACGAACCTCCAGGAGCGAAGATGTCCTCCTCCGCGGTGCTGGTCTATGGCCGGACAGTGCGGGCATTGAGAAGCTTCACCCTGGGTTCGCTGGACCGTGAACCCGACTGGCGGCGCCGGGGTTCCACGTTGAGCACGGGATACCAGCCCGGCGGCGGCAGCTCCGAGCCGCCTGCCAACCCTGCCGTGAGCCGGGCTACGGGCCCGAGCCACGAAGATCCGGAACAGTGAACCTCCGAGGAGGAGACGTGTCCCTGGAAGACAAACCACTGGTCGAGATGAACTGGGACCCCGTGACCCGGGTCGTGGGCAGCCTCGGCATTCATACCAAGATCGACTTCGAGAGCCGTCGCGTGGCGGAGTGCCGTGCCACCAGTTCCATCTTTCGTGGCTACAGCATCTTCATGAAGGGGAAGGACCCCAGGGACGCTCACTTCATCACTAGCCGCATCTGTGGGATCTGCGGCGATAACCACGCCACTTGCGCCAACTATGCCCAGAACATGGCCTTCGGTGTCCGTCCTCCACCCCTGGCGGAATGGATCGTCAATCTGGCCGAGGCCGCCGAGTACATGTTCGATCACAACCTGTTTCAGGACAATCTGGTTGGCGTGGACTTCTGCGAACGGATGGTCCGGGAGACGAACCCGGGAGTGTTGGCCCTTGCCGAGACAACGGAGGCCCCAGGAGCAGCGGTCCACGGCTTCGCGCGCATCGCCGATATCATGCGGTCCCTGAATCCCTTCGAGGGATCGATCTACCGGGAAGCGCTGCAGATGAGCCGCCTTGCCAGGGAGATGTACTGCCTCATGGGTGGCAGACACGCGCACCCTTCGACTCTCTATCCCGGTGGAGTGGGCACGGTTCCATCCGTCGAACTCTTCACTGATTTCCAGACAAGGCTGATGCGATACATCGACTTCGTGAAGCGGATCATTCCCCTCCACGACGACCTGTTCGACTTCTTCTACGAGGCACTCCCAGGGTATGAAGAGGTGGGTAGACGACGGGTCCTGCTCGGATGCTGGGGGACGTTCCAGAACCCAGAAGAGTGCGATTTCGATTACAGGACCATGTCTCACTGGGGACGGGCCATGTACGTCACGCCCGGTGTCGTGGTCGACGGCAAGCTCATCACCACGGACCTGGTGGAGATCAACCTGGGAATTCGCATTCTCCTGGGGAGCTCGTTCTACGACGACTGGCAGGAGTCCGAGACCTTCGTCAAGGAAGACCCACTGGGAAATCCCGTGGACCAGCGCCATCCATGGAACCAGAGCACCATGCCCAAGCCTCAGAAGCGGGATCTGGGAGGCAAGTACACCTGGGTCATGTCTCCCAGATGGAGGAACCCAGCCGATGGCGAACACCTGCCCCTCGACACGGGGGGCGGGCCACTTGCCCGGTTCTGGGTGACGGCTCTGGCCGGCAAGGTGGATATGGGCTACGTCAAGGCGACCGGGTCGAGCGTGGAGATCCACCTCCCCCGATCGGCCAACCACCCCGAGACTCGATTCGAGTGGAAGATTCCCAGATGGAGCAACGCCCTGGAGCGCAATCGGGCCCGCAGCTACTTTCAGGCCTACGCCGCCGCAGCAGCGCTCTACTTCCTGGATCAAGCCTTCACGGAGGTCCACGCCGGCCGAATGCGGACCAGTACGGAATTCAAGGTGCCCGATGAGGCGATCGGATGCGGATTCCACGAGGCCGTCAGGGGAGCACTTTCCCACCACATGGTCGTGCGCCAGGGCCGCATCGCCAACTACCACCCCTATCCCCCAACGCCCTGGAATGCCAGCCCTCGGGATTCCAATGGAGTTCCAGGTCCCTACGAGGACGCCATTCAAGGCATGCCGCTATTCGAGGAGAACGGGCCCGAGGACTTCAAGGGTATCGACATCATGCGCGCCGTTCGCAGCTTCGACCCTTGCCTGCCTTGCGGTGTCCACATGTACCTGGGTCCCGGGCGGACCCTGGAGGTCCGTCACGTGCCGGCTCTGGGCGCCCAGGTCGTGATGGGCTGAGGCAGGAGACCCCATGGCTTCGGAACAGGAATTGAAGCTGAGGATGGAAGCGATCGAGACTCTGGTGCAGGAGCTCGATAGTCACCCGGATCCGGTTTGGCGATCCAAGGCCAGGGACCTGGTTTCGGCAATTCTCGAGATGCACCGTGAGGCTCTCGATCGGATCCTCGATGAGGTAGGGGCAACGGACGGCCCCCAGCGCGCAAGGTTCAGTAGCGACGAGTTGATTTCGAGCGTGCTCTTGCTGCACGGGCTTCACCCTGTCCCGATGGAACAGCGCGTCATGGGAGCCCTGGAGAAAGTTCGACCCGTGCTGAGCTCTCACGGCGGAGACGTGGAGCTGATTGACATCGAATCGGGAACTGTCCGGGTCCGACTCCTCGGAGCCTGCACGGGCTGTCCGTCGTCAGAGAAAACCCTCCGATCCGTCGTGGAGTCCGCAATCGTGGAAGCGGCTCCGGATCTGCGGCACCTGGAGCTGTCCGTCGAGGGGCAGCCGCTGTGAGACCTGAGGGTCCGAAGGGCACGGCAGCCGCGGCTGCCGCCGCCTTGAGCCGGTTCAGCCGACCCGAGGCCGTGGAGCCTCGATGCGACCTCTGCAGTGGCCCCATCGGCCAGGCCCATTCCCATCTGGTCGAGACCAGCGCCCGCCGGATTGTCTGCGGTTGCCACGCCTGTGCTCTGCTCTTTCCTTCTGGCGCGGACTCCCGCTTTCAGGCCATACCGGACCGGATCAGACCCGTGCCCGGTCTCGACCTGGCAGGGGGGCGATGGGAGGGGCTTGGCGTTCCCGTGTCGACTGCGTTCTTCCTCAAGAGCTCCGTCTCGTCGTCGGTGATCGCCTTCTATCCAGCTCCTGTTGGAGCCGTCGAGTCCACCGTACCCACCGATGCCTGGGATGTCCTGGAGCGCGAGGCCCCGTCGCTGCGGTCGTTGAAGGAGGACGTGGAGGCCCTGTTGATCGATCGTCGGACAGAAGCGGTGTGGATTGTTCCCATCGATCGCTGCTACGAGCTGGTCGGGCGGATCCGGAAGGTTTGGCAGGGGATCTCTGGCGGACCGGACATCGAAGGCGCCGTGTCCGAGTTCCTTGCAGTCGTCAGGAAGGAAGCCAGCGTTGACCGCTGACTCACTGGATCGTCTGGCCAGGACCCTGCTGTACGAAGGCTACCTTCTCTATCCCTATACGTCCGGGGCTCTCAAGAATCGCAGCCGGTGGACCATGGGCAGCATCTATCCTGTCGCCTGCTGCGAAGCGGGCAGGGATGCCTCCGGGGAGTCGAGCCACGTCAGCACCGAGATACTGGTTGCCTGCCAGGGACAGGGCGAGGTCGAAGGTCAGTTGAGATTCCTTCAGACAGTCTCTCCCGACGGACCCGGAGGCTGCCCGGAGGCCGTCGAACGTACCATCCCCTTGCCTCCGGTTCCGATCGGCGAGGGGTCCGAAACACGACGCTCCATCCGGTTTGATACGCCCTGCGAGAGGCTGTTAGTTAGAGGGAGCGAAGTGGAACTGAAGGTTCTGACCGGGCGACTGACCGTGGCGGTCAATCAGCTGGAGCCGGTTCAGGCGGCTGTTGAGCCCGCCGTGGAAGTGGTGTGTGGCCTGGTCCAGGAGTGGACCGCAGGAGGGCGATGCACGAACTCGGACTGACTCAGGAGGTGATCGAGATAGCCTGTCGAAAGTGCGAAGGCGCCCGTGTACGGCGCGTGGTGCTGGAAGTGGGGCTTCTGACGGCCGTATTGCCCGATGCCATGCTGTTCTGTTTCGACCTCTGCGCCGAGGGCACGCCACTGGAGGGCGCGAAGCTCGACATACGGCAGGTTCCGGGGAAGGCCCGCTGCCGGAAGTGCTCGAAGGATTTGACCCTGGAGCAGCCATTTGGTAACTGTCCCTGCGGCAGCCTGGATCTGGAGTGGTTGAGCGGCCAGGAGCTGCGAATCGTGGAACTGGAGGTGGTCTGACAGTGTGCCAAACATGCGGCTGTACCCCGATCCCGGGGCTGGAAGAATCTGACCGAGAAGGTCACGATCACAAGCACCACGGCGAGTCCCACTCTCACGGTGGCGACTCCCATGGACACAGTGACTCCAGGATGATCCAGCTCCAGGCAAATCTGCTGGAAAAGAATGATGCCCTGGCAGCCGAGAACCGGGAGTGGCTTGCGACACGCAAGGTCCTGGCCATCAATCTGGTGAGTTCCCCCGGGTCGGGCAAGACGACCCTGCTGGAGAGGACGATTCGTGGCCTGGCCGGAAAGGTGTCCATCTCGGTCATCGAGGGTGACCAGGCAACGGAGAGAGACGCGGAACGGATCCGGGCTGCCGGAGCCCGGGCAGTCCAGGTCAACACCGGGGCCGGTTGCCATCTGGACGCACACATGGTGACTCACGCCCTGAGAGAGCTGGACCCTCCGCCAGGGTCCCTTCTGGCTATCGAGAACGTGGGTAATCTGGTCTGCCCGGCCCTGTTCGACCTCGGAGAGCGGCTGAAAGTGATCGTCGCCAGCGTCACGGAGGGAGACGACAAGCCCGAGAAGTATCCACATATGTTCCGTGCCGGGGGCCTGGTGTTGCTGAACAAGGTAGATCTCCTGCCCCATCTGTCCTTCGATCCTCAGCGGTTCACGGCGATGGCGCAGCGTACAAATCCCGAGTTGCCGATACTTCCCATTTCCGCCACCGCCGGGGATGGGCTCGATGCCTGGTATTCCTGGTTGCAGGGCCAGATGGCAGCATGACGCAAAGGGAACTGGACGATGAACCGCCCCGGCCGTTAGATGCGGAGCGCATCACCCGGGAGTTCGGATTCGCCTCCATCGATGAGGCCAGGAAGGCCCTGGAAGACATGGCCCTGGTCGCGGCCTCAGGAAATCCGTCACCCGGGGCAGGGTCCAGAGTGGAAGACTCGGTCCCCGAGGAAGAGCACGGATCGGCCGGGACCGTCGTTCTCCTCGATTCCGAATTCGTCATTCGCGCTTTCAATGACGATGGAGCGAGGCTATTTGGTGTCCGGACCAGCAGTGTCCTCGGCAAGCCGGCCAGTACCCTGTTCCGGGCCACGGGGGGGGGGCAGCCGTTCATGCTGACTCGCTCCGCCGACAGCCGGGACACAATCTCCCCGGGGCAAGACCTCATGGGTGTCCGTTCCGACGGCAGTACGTTTCCTGTTGCGCTGATAAGCTCTTCGTTGGTGACGGATTCCGGTGTGCGGTACATGGTCCAGGTGCGTGATGCTGACGTGTTGCGGCGCGATCGAGCCCGTCGGCGCGGAGTGCTGGATCGGTTTCGAAGTCTGGTCGAGCAGGTTCCCGCCATAACCTTCATGGGGTCCCTGATCGAGGATCGGCCAGAATTCTATGTCAGCCCGCAGATCGAGGGTATGCTCGGTTTCTCGGCCGAGGAGTGGCTCGGCAATCCATTTCTATGGTTCAACCAGATTCACCCCGATGACCGGGATCGATGGAACAGGGAGTTCACCGCAGGATGCATCTCGGGAGGTCCGTTCCGCAGCGAGTTTCGCGCCCTGGCCCGCAACGGGGAGACTGTCTGGATTCGCGGAGAGGGTCGAGTCGTGAGGGACGCCATGGGGCTCCCCGTGTTGATCCAGGGCATCGCCTTCGACATCACGGAAGCAAAGAATGCCGAGAACAAGATCAGGGTGTCCTTGAACGAGAAGGTGGTGCTCTTGAAGGAAGTGCATCACCGGGTCAAGAACAACCTGCAGGTCATCTCCAGCTTGCTGAAGCTCCAGTCCTTGAAGGTGCGGGACCCGGAATCTCTGGCGATGTTCAGAGAGAGTCAGGACAGAATCCGCTCCCTCGCCGTGCTGCATGAGAAGCTCTATCAATCGGACAACATGGCGTCTGTGGATTTCACTGAGTACGTGAAGAGCATCAGCAAACTCCTGATGCGCTCCTACAGTGAAGCTGCCGGCAAGATTCGCCTCGTCCTGGATGTGGATCACGTCCAGCTGGGACTCGACACGGCTGTGCCCTGTGGCCTGATCCTGAATGAATTGATGACCAACAGCTTGAAGTATGCCTTTCCCGGAGAGCACCGGGGAGAACTCCGGGTCGGCTTGAAGAAGGTCGAAGGGGGCCTGGAACTCCGTGTGTCCGACACAGGGGTCGGCTTACCTGAGGACTTCGATCTCGCCCGCACTCGCTCCCTTGGGATGAGGTTGGTTCACACACTCTCGGGTCAACTGGGAGGCACTCCGGAGCTATCTCCTCAGCCGGGCACCAGCTTTCGGATGGTCTTCCAGCCAAAGGAGTCGACACCTTGAGTGCGGCCGGCGCTTCGATCCTGATCGTCGAGGACGAGACCATCGTGACCATGGACCTGGAGGACTCCCTGGAGTCCTTGGGGTACGGCGTGGCCGGAGTGTGCCACCGGGGAGAAGACGCTGTCCTCCAGGCTGCAGAGCTGCAGCCGGACCTGATCTTGATGGACATCCAGCTGGCTGGCGAACTGAATGGAATCGACGCAGCGCTCCAGATCCGCCGGCAGCAGGAGGTCCCGATCGTCTTTCTGACGGCGAACACTGACGAGTCGACTCTTCAGCAAGCCAAGCAGGCACGGCCCAACGGCTTCTTGATGAAGCCTTTTGAGAACCGGGACCTGC
>JAJFLN010000741.1 GCA_021772705.1 Candidatus Cloacimonadota bacterium
CTACAACACAATCCGTCTTATCTCAGGGGTATTGCCGCTAGTAGTAGATCGGGTTGGTGACCGCGGCGCCCTTGTTGCCCAGCTCGGCCCGGACGAAGTGCTTCTTCTCATCTGAGGTCTCGCGCTGGAAGCGGTAGACGAAGTCATCGGAGTCGATGGAGAGGGTCTCGATCGTCTCCTGGCCCGGCTTCATACCGACCTGGGCGTCGATGAGGTTCACCTGGCGGCCCTTGCCGCCCACGACCCGGATCTGGAAGTCCAGGGCGTTGCGGGGATGGGCCCGAACCCGATCGCCCATCATGTAATCGTCGTAGTCGCCGTCACCGTTGGCGTCGCAGCCGATGAACACCCTGGGTTGCTTCTGGTCCCTGACCACCGCGACGTGGCCTGCCCGGATGGCATCCATCACGGCATCGATGGTCTTCTCACGAACCCGGACGAGGTTCAGGTAGGAATCGATATTGGGCGACCAGACAGGAGCATCCACGGTCTCGTCGACCCGGTGGCAACAACCGCCACCCTGGCCGATTTCCGGTTCCTCCGACCAGGGCCGGAGGTAGTGGTAGTCGCTTCCACCGAAGCCCGTGATCCGGACACCACTCAGCAGCTGAGCGTGCCACCAGGCCCGCCCCTTCTTACCCGAGGGATCGTAAAGGGTCGGATTGATCTCCACGGCGTCGGCGTTCAGGGTCGCCGTCGGCCATCGATACCCCTTCAGGATCGGATGGTTGATGATGACGAGCCCACCCCGGTCCTGCGTCTCCTTGATGACTCCCGCGTGGTCCTGGTTGCCGTCTGCACAGGGGGCGTCGTCCTCTTCTCCGCAAGGGATGATGACATCGTCAGGTTTCTCGCCCCGGAAACTGATCAAATTGGCGTGCCCCTGAGGGCTGGTCCATTCCTGTCCACCGACGGGAACGGTGTTTCCCGTGACTTTGAACTCATCCCAGAACCAGGTCTCGATGCTGTCATGGTCCGTCAGGAAGGCGAAGTCGATGTTCCGCTTGTCGCAGAACTCCAGGATATGCTTGACGCCTTTGCGCCAGCCGGCGCGGGCAGGTGCGGAGTGAAGGTGGTTGGCCACCAGCACCCATTCAGCCGGACTGTAACTGGGCTGGCCGGCGATCGCCGGTAGCTCCTCGGCCTGCAAGGCCGTGCCGGAGAATGCTGCGAGAGAGAACAGAAGGCCACCCAGGACCCCTACCATCATTGATCGCGTACGCATGGTCATATCCTTCCCACCCCTTGACGACACAGGGCCGCAATTATGGGACATGACGGGGGTTTTGTCAACTGGGAGTCCGGTGGGCCGGTGACGGGCGCATGTCTGCTGGGGGGTGGACTTGTCACGGATCCCCCATTTCTGAGCCACGCCGAAGGGGCCACCAGAATTGATGCGGGTTCCCAGGTTTTGCCGTCGCTCCCCCGTAACGGGTGAAGGGAGCTGGCGGCGGATGGTGGAATTCGGGTCTTGGGAAGGGGCTGAGGGAAGGAGATTACTTGTGGATGGTGGTTTCGGGGTGGAAGCCTGACCAGGCGAACCAGTAGCTGATCATTCCCGGGAGGGGGGTGCCGTCCCGGGTGGTGGCCCGCAGGGCGCTGGGGCCTGCTTTCCAGTGAAGCTGGATGGATGTGGGTCCGATTCGATCTTGCAGAGTGCCCGGTTCTGGGGGCAGGGATCCGAGGGGGTAGGCTCGGGAGTGGCCGTCGATGTGGACGCCGAAGACCTTCTCCTTGGGCCGAAGCCGGGTGTCGGCCGGGCCTGCGGAGAACATGGGGCTGCTGCTCTTGTGGTAGCCGGCGTAGGGGTCTTCTTCGTAGTCTCTGAAGTGGCCTGTACGATCCGACAGGACACTCGTCTTCGGGTGGAGGGCCTGCCATGACTGCCAGGTCGTGGTGACGGAGGGCAGCTGGACCAGTTCGGTTCCGGCCAGCTTTCCCGAGACGGCCCTGGACGTGATCTGAGACCAGAGGCTGCCGGTCTGGCGATCGTAGAGCAGGACGTTGCTCTTGTAGAGCAAGCCCGAGATACCGAAGGTGACTCGCTGGCCCTGGAGTCGTGCGGAGTAGACCACCCCGCTGTCAGTGAGCGGTCAATAAGTGACCGAGATGGGCTGTCCGCCGATCCGGTCGTTCACCGCCTCGTGATAGGAAAGAATGCTCAGGGGATAAGCCCGGGCTTCCCCGTCCATCTCCACGCCAAGGACGAGATCCGAGGGCTGCAGGTACGTGGCCTTCTCGGCTGGAGTCATTCGCGGATCTGTGAGGGAGGGAATCCCGTCTTTCGGCGGCCCTCCCCCCCGGATCTCTCCGGCAGGAATCCGGAGACCGCTCATGTCCAGCTCCACGGCGAACAGGCCGGGCGAGAGCCGGTGGATCAGGGTCATGGCTAGCAGGACCAGCAGGAGGGTCAGACGCATGAGAGACTCCTTTGTTCGGGTAGAGGATGACGAAACTGAGAGTGACAGCAAGGACGACGGACGCCCTCCCGGCAAGTAACGGTGCAGCCGGGAGGATCTCGGGATCCGCAAGCCGTTCCGCCGCAGTCACAACGCCGTTACCGCCGGCGGTAGTGGGAGCACCGCTTCAGCCCAGGCACTTCAGCTTTTCCCAAAGGGCATTTCGGGAGATCCCCAGCTTGGGCGCTGCCTCGGTCTTGCTTCCACCAGAGAGACGCAAGGCACGGTGAGGCTCGACTCGTTCATGGCCAGCCATGGTTGGCGATCCGGTATTCCTGGTGGCTGTCGGAGCCGGAGCAGCCGGGACGGTCCTGATCGCAACCTGGTCGGGATTGCCGATCAGCACCACCCACGCGCTGATAGGAGGCCTGGTCGGCGCTGGTCTGGTCTGGCGGAAGGACGGGTCTTCTGGAGTGCTCTGGGAGTGAAGTATCTCCCACCGCTCATGATCAGTCCCCTCCTGGCTCTCGCTGGCGCCGGGCTGCTCTACCCGCCCCTGTCCGCGGGCCGCAAGCGACTGGGCTGGAGCCTGGCCTTCTTCCAGGAATGCCGACTTGGCAAAGGGCCGGGCCGAACGGAACAGGAACTAACCGCAATGCCCATGAATTAGTGGAAGGAATGTTTGAAAACGAGGGCTCTGCCCTCGAACTTCCGCCAGGGGCCATTGGCCCCTGGACCCCGATGAACAGGTCGAGCTTTCGTATGTCATTCAAGTGTTCATCAGCA
>JAJFLN010000742.1 GCA_021772705.1 Candidatus Cloacimonadota bacterium
TGCGGGCATCCATAGTGGGGCGAACGGATCCGGAAGAGGCCAGGGGACCCCCTGGGTGACATGCACCCACCGCGCCGGAGAGCCTTGAACAAGGCCTCGATTCCGTGTTATTCCTGTGCTTCCCCATGTTGACGACGGCCATCTTCTACGTCCTGTCATTTGTCTGCATCCTGGCAGCCTTGATGACGGTGACCCTGAGCAATCCTGTGAGTTGTGCCCTGTCGTTGATCCTCTGTCTCGCCTGCCTCGCCGGCCTCTATGCCCAGCTCGCCGCGGGATATGTGGCCGTGCTTCAGATCCTGATCTACGCTGGCGCGATCATGGTCCTGTTCCTGTTCGTTGTCATGCTCTTGAACCTGTCCGATGAGGAGGCTGCGGAGGGCAGATACGATGTCATCCGGGGCCTGAAGGGATTGATCTGCTTCGCCTTCCTGGTGGACCTCTATGTCCTGGTGGAGGTCTCTCTGGGAGGTCGTATCTACGGATGTCCCGCGCCCGGACTGGGGAGTCTGGAGGCCATCGGAGAGCTGCTGTTCACCCGATACATGGTCTCCTTCGAGGTGATCAGCCTCCTGCTGACGGCAGCAGTCGTGGGCGTGGTGCTGATCACCCGGAAGGGCCCTGCTTCCGCTCTGGCGGCGGGACGGGGAGGTTCGAGCTGATGCCTGCTCCCCTGGAGTACCTGGCCGTCAGCTGCATCCTCTTCGGGATCGGCATCGCTGGCGTCCTGACTCGCCGGAACCTGCTGGTCATCTTGATGTCCATCGAGCTGATGCTCAACAGCGCCAACCTGGCGTTCCTCACCTTCTCCAGACTCCATGGCCAGCTCCACGGCCAGGTGATCGCCATCTTCGTCATGACCGTGGCTGCGGCGGAAGCCGCCATCGGACTGGCCATCGTCGTCGCTCTGTTCCGGCAGACCGGCAGCGTTCGGATCGATGAAGCGACCCGGTTGAGGGGCTGAACCATGACGGGCGAGACACTGCTGGCACTGGTCGTTGGATTCCCGCTCCTGGGGGCGGTATTCAACGGCTTCTTCGGCAGGTTCCACGGCCGCCGTCTCGCCGGCTACCTGGCCTGCGGCGCCATGGCCATGGCGTTCCTGTCAGCCCTGGGGGCCGTCAAGGACCTGGCCGGTCTGGATCCTCAGGTCAGGACGATTCACAAGCATCTGTACACCTGGATCGACGCCTCGACCTTCAAGGTCGACATGGCGCTCACCCTGGACCCTCTCTCGGCTGTGATGATCCTGGTGGTCACCGGCGTCGGCTTTCTGATTCACGTCTACTCCATCGGCTACATGGCCCACGATGACGGCAGGGTCAGGTACTTCACGTACCTCAACCTGTTCGTCTTCTTCATGCTCATGCTGGTCCTGGGATCGAGCCTGCCCGTGATGTTCCTGGGCTGGGAAGGTGTGGGGCTCTGCTCCTATCTGCTCATCGGCTTCTGGTTCGATGACATCGCCAAGGCCGTGGCCGGCAAGAAGGCATTCCTGGTCAACCGGATCGGAGACATGTTCTTCGTCCTCGGCATGTTCCTCCTCTTCTGGACCTACCACGCCGTGGGGTCCGGCAGTCTGGCCTTCGCCGACATGCAGGCCAACGCCGAGTTGATCCAGGCCGCCAAGATCGGCGGAGTCGCCGTCACTTCCCTGGCTGCCTTCTGTCTCTTCCTGGGCGCCACGGGCAAGTCGGCCCAGATCCCTCTCTTCGTCTGGCTGCCCGACGCCATGGCCGGCCCCACTCCCGTCTCGGCCCTGATCCACGCCGCCACGATGGTCACCGCCGGTGTTTACATGGTGGCCCGGATGAACTTCCTCTTCGAGATGTCCCCGGGAGTGATGTCTCTCGTGGCCTGGGTCGGCGCCCTCACGGCTCTCTTCGCCGCCACGATCGGCATGGCCGCCACGGACATCAAGAAGGTCCTGGCCTACTCCACCATCAGCCAGCTGGGATACATGTTCGTCGCCGTCGGAGTCGGGAGCTACGTAGCGGGCATCTTCCACCTCGTGACCCACGCGTTCTTCAAGGGATTGCTCTTCCTAGGCGCTGGCAGTGTGATCCACGGCGTGACGACCCAGGACATCCGGCAGATGGGTGGGGTCCGTCATAAGATGCCATGGACGTTCTGGACCTTCCTCGTCGGGACCTGGGCCATCGCGGGACTGCCTCCCTTCGCCGGCTTCTTCAGCAAGGACGAGATCCTCTTCCACGCCTACGCCGGGCCCCACGGGTCCGTTCCTCTCTGGTTCATCGGCTACCTGACAGGAGCCATGACCGCCTTCTACATGTTCCGGCTCTTCGCTCTGGTCTTTCTGGGCAAGACCCGCATGTCCAAGAAGGAGTACGGAAAGGTCCACGAATCTCCGGCCACCATGACCGTTCCTCTGGCCATTCTGGCCGGATTGTCGGCCATCGGCGGTCTCATGGGGCTGCCCCACGCCTTTCACATGCCCCACCTGCTGGGTGACTGGCTCGCTCCGGTGTTCCCCGAGTTCCACGTGGCCGCCGGAGCCGGCACGGAGCTGGGGTTGATGGCCGCTTCAGTCGCCGCCGCCATCGCCGGTTCTCTGCTGGCCCTGTACTTCTACTTCAAGAAGGGCTATGTACCGGTCCCGGACAACGGCAAGGCCTCCCTGCCGGCCAGCGTGGCCCGGGACAAGTTCTACATCGATGAGGTCTATGACGGCCTGGTCGTGATGCCCATGAAGGCCATCGCCCGATTCCTGTCAGCCACGGTGGACGCCGCCGGTGTCGATCGGGTGGCATCGGGCTGGCTGCCGGGACTGGCCGGCTGGATCAGCAAGGGCGTCACCGCCCTGCAGAACGGAAACACACAGCGCTATGCCATGGCCCTCTTCGCCGGAGCCGTGGCTCTCATCGTCTACGTCAGTCTCTTTGGAGTACGGGTGCCCCTCGCATGAATGTGCTGCAGGAAAACCTGATCACGATTCTGGTGGCCCTGCCGGCCATTGCAGCCCTGTTCCTCGCCATGCTGCCCGGCAAGGAGAAGGGCCTCCTCCGGGCAGTGGCGGTGGCTTCCTCCGGACTGGTGTTCCTCCTGTCTCTGGGTCTGCTGTCTGATTTCCACTCCGGACTCGAGATGGTGCAGTTCGTTGAGAGCCGCCCCTGGATCGAGTCCTGGGGTATCACCTGGCTCGTCGGCGTTGATGGATTCAACCTGATGCTGGTGCTCCTCACCACGTTCCTGACGCCCATCGTGGTTCTCTCCGCCGTGTCGGCCGTGCAGGAAGGCGTCAAGGGCTACTACATCTCCATGCTCCTTCTGGAGTCCGGGATGCTCGGCGCTCTCGTCTCCCTGGATCTGTTCCTCTTCTATGTCTTCTGGGAGATGATGCTGATCCCCATGTTCTTCCTGATCGGGATCTGGGGCGGTTCCAGACGGATCTACGCGGCTGTGAAGTTCATGCTCTTCACTCTCGTCGGGTCTCTCCCGATGATGGTGGCGGTCCTCTACGTCTACTTCGCCCACTACAAGGCAACGGGCACCTACTCATCGGCTTTGCCCGATCTGTTCCAGACCACTCAGGCCCTGCCGGACCAGGCCCAGCTTTGCCTTTTCGGAGCCTTTGCTCTGGCCTTTGCCATCAAGGTCCCCCTCTTCCCTCTGCATACCTGGCTGCCCGACGCCCACGTCGAGGCTCCCACCGGGGGCAGCGTCATCCTGGCCGGCGTTCTCCTCAAGCTCGGGACCTACGGCTTCGTCCGGTTCGCCATCCCCATGTTCCCCATGGCGGCCCGGAGCTTCGCTCCCATCTTCCTGACCCTGGCGGCCATCGGCATCGTTTACGGTGCCCTGGTCTCACTGGTGCAGCAGGACATCAAGAAGCTCGTGGCCTATTCGAGCGTGAGCCATCTAGGCTTCGTGGTCCTGGGGATCTTCTCCCTCGAGGTCTCGGGTCTCATGGGCGCCATGTTCGGCATGGTCTCTCACGGCTTGTCCACCGGCGCCCTGTTCCTGCTGGTGGGCGTGATCTACGAGCGGCGTCACACACGGCAGATTGACGAGTTCGGGGGGCTGGCCGCCCGGATGCCCTTCTTCGCCGTCCTGCTCATGTTCGCCACCCTCGGCTCCATCGGCCTGCCGGGCATGTCCGGGTTTGTCGGTGAGTTTCTGGTCCTGCTGTCAGCATTCTCTCTGCCGAACAAGATCTACGCCGTCATCAGTGTCACTGGCCTGGTCCTGGGAGCGGTCTACATGCTCTGGCTGGTGCAGAAGATCCTCTGGGGGCCTCTGGATTCGAAGAACAGGAACCTGGCGGACCTGGACATCCGGGAGATCGTCTACCTTGTTCCGGTCATCGTGATGATCGTCTGGCTCGGCGTCTTCCCCAACTTCTGGCTCGGCACCACGCGTAGCAGCGCCGAACACTGGATTCGCGAGCTGGACTTCTACTCCCTCAGGGTCACCCGGGCCCCGGTCTCCGTCAAGGCCCCAGCAGCCGTGGTGGCCCGGCAGAACCTGCGGATCACCCTTCCCCCCGAATCCTGATTCCATGGGCACACCGATTCCACTTCCCATAATGCCTGGCGACCTGACCGCCATCGGTCCCCTGCTGGCCGTGGTCATCGCCGCCGCCGGCTTCCTGGCCGTGGACATGGCATTCACGAGGGAAGAGCTGAAAAACCGGTGGACGTTCATCATCGGCATCATCGGGGCTGCCTTGGCCGCCGTGACGGCCCTGATGCTCGACATCGGCACCGGGGAGAGCCGGCTGATTCTCGGAGAGGCGCTCTACGCCGATCTCTACACGGTCTTCTTCGACCTGCTCTTCGCCTTGTTGATGGGCGCCAGTCTGGTCCTTTCCTGGACGGCGGTGGAGCGGGCCCGGATGAAGCCTGTCGAGTTCTACAGCCTGGCGGCCTTCTCCTTTGCCGGCATGTTTCTCACAAGCAGGGCGGCGGATCTGCTGTCCCTGTTCCTGGCCATCGAGCTTCTCTCCATGCCGCTCTACGTGCTGGCCGGTTTCGCCACCACGTCGAAGACGGGGCGGGAGGCTGCCCTCAAGTACTTCGTCCTCGGCTCCGTGGCCTCGGCGATCCTCCTGTTCGGAATCGCCCTGATGTATGGCGGAACCGGGTCCATCGACTACGTGGAGCTGGGAGCACAGGTCTCCTCCGGAGGCCGTGACAGTCCACTCGTGCTGGCAGGCCTGGCTTTGATCCTCGCCGGGCTGGCCTTCAAGGTTGGAGCTGTTCCGTTCCACATGTGGACGCCTGACGTCTACGAGGGTTCGCCCACGGCGGTGACGGCCCTGATGGCGACGGGCGTCAAGGCCGCCGGTCTGGCAGCGGCGATCCGGTTCCTGGCCGGACCGATGGCCGCCGCCCTGAGCTACGTGTCTGTCATGCTCTGGTGGATCGTGGCCCTGTCCATGGTCGTCGGAAATGCTGGGGCCATGTTGCAGAGCAACGTGAAGAGGCTCCTGGCCTATTCCAGCATCGCCCATGCCGGCTACATCTTGATGGGTCTCCTGGGAGACTCTTTGGGAACAGCGGCGGCGGTGTATTACACGGCGGTGTATGTCCTCTCCGTGGCCGGCGCCTTCGGTGTGGTGCAGTACTTTGGCGACGGAGACCGGGAACTGGAGACCGTGGATGACTTCAATGGAGCCGCCAAGCGGCATCCCTGGATTTCCCTGCTCTTCACGATCTTCCTTCTCTCCCTTGCGGGGATACCGCCAACGGGCGGTTTCGTGGCCAAATTCTTCGTCTTCGGCTCCGCTATTCAAACAGGCCACATCGGGCTAGCCTTGCTAGGTGTGTTGACGAGCGTCATCGGCATCTATTACTATCTGCGGCTCGTCATCGCCATGTGGATGAAAGATGAGGGACGTCCCGTCCTGGCCGAGCTCAGCCCGACGTCCTGGGTGGTCCTCGGATTGCTGGCCGCGTCTGTTCTGGCCCTGGGTTGCATGCCTGGCTGGCTCTGGCTCATCGTTCAATCCGCCGTCGTCAGCCTGGTCTGATACCCGTTGGAATGGTGTTGAGCCG
>JAJFLN010000743.1 GCA_021772705.1 Candidatus Cloacimonadota bacterium
CCGAGGCGGTTCGCCGGCTCGAAGGCCAGCTCTCGGGCCTGGATGGTGGCCAAGGCAAACGCATGGCCCCGCTCAACGGCACGCCGGGCGACCGGGAGGTCCTTCGAGGCCGAGACCATCAGCTTCAGCTCCCGGAATGGCCTGACCGCCAAGTCCTTCTTGGAGTAGCGCTTGAACTTGTGCAGGCCCAGGAGTGCTGCCTCGGCGGTCGCCTCAGCGATGTCCTCGCAGGAGAGATCCGGCACAGTCTCCACACCCAGGAGCATTCGATCGACTCCGATCTTCCGCAGGGTCCGGACCGCCTTGGCCACGATGGCCCGCAGATCGTCGAGCCGGAACTTCTGCTGGCTGCCGCACCCCATGAGCAGGACATACCGGAATGGGGAATCGGGACTGGCATGGAGGATGGTGAACTCCTTCATGTTGCCCGTCACCTCTCCGGTCTTCCTGAGGGAAGCCAGATCGATGCCCGCAGCGGCGGCGATCTTCCGGGAAAGAGCCGGGCTGCCGGCAGCTTCCGTGAAGGCCGGAAGCATCACGGCCGGGTAGCTAGTCTTTGCGACGTTTCCTGAGTCAACCTTGAATTCGAATTCTGATCCGTTCCACACGATGCTCTTCCCTTTCGCGCCAATGCCCTTCCCCCACAGGTCCGCGAACCAACGGAGGTCCGCGCTGTTAGAAGTTGACACACTTCGGGCCGTCAGGGCAATCGGTGAATCGCTCTCGATGACAATCGATGCACCTCCGCCACATCGTCGATGCGGCCTCCACCGGCACGTATCGGCTCTGACAGAGGAGGAAGAAGTTCTTCCTCTCCAGGGGTGAAATCCGCCCTTCCGTCGAGTTTCTCCGGCGCCAAACCCCCGTATTAGTGGGTGTTTTGACGTCATGGAACCGTAATTGCATCACCGGGTCTCGAACTTCTTGGAGGCCTCAACGATGCCAGACAACACGACAGAGAAAGCCCGAACCACTCTGATGATCTTGCTGCTTTGCTGGGCAACGATTCCTCTCACGGGCTGCCAGCTCCTGGGGACACTCGGACCCACCGGAACCGGTACCGGGCTGCTGCCCGGCGCGCCAACGGGCGGAATCGGCACGCTCTCGGGAAATCCAGGGGCGCCCACGGGTAGCATCGGCACGCTCTCAGGCAATCCTGGGGCCCCCACGAACAGCACGGGTACGCTGACGGCGAGCGTGCCGCCAGCCACGGGCACCGACCCCTTTACTGCCGGCACGGACAACAACGTGTCGCTCTCGGGAACCGATTCCTCAGTGAACGGCAACCCGGGAGGAGCAGCGGCTCCAACATCCATGCGGGTCGATCTTCGCACCGGAGGGCAGAATATGGAGAGCGGAGCCTACTCCTGGGCCGCCGGAGCCGTCCAGCCCAGTACGAACGATCCCACCGTACTCCGCCACGAAGCCGTCCACTTCATCAACGGCGAACTGGGGGGGAATCCGAGCTGGCAGAACCTGGGCCCCAACGTCTTCCGCGCCTTCTATATCTGGGGCACCAACCAGTACTACGTAGTCCCCAACACGGGCGTCCGGAAGAGCCATGTGGAGGCGCTGGTGCCGACCCACCTCACCAGCTCTCATGACAACTACTTCCGCAACTTCGACTTCGCTTCCCGGGACGGCCTGCACCTCTTCGAGGACTTCAGCGCCGAGATCGGCTCCGGTGAGAAGTCGGCCCTGCTCTTTGACATGCTCGTGTTCTCCGCAGCCCTGGGGCTGAAGCTGGAGCAGCAGAACTCCGGCGGCGGAAACGACTACTGGGGCAGAGACGGCGGCGCCATCTTCCGCGGGACCTTCAGGGCCTTCTCGGAGCGAGCCTCGCCGGGCCTGGAAGGCCGCTTGCAAGCACTGGCCCGGGACAGCAGCGCCAAGTCCACGGCCCTGCGGAGCTTCCTCAAACGAACCTACGGCGAGGCCTGGACCCGGCAGGTGCTGGGCTTCTGATAGACCGCCTGGGCCAGCTCACCGGTCGAGCATCGTTGAGAAAGGAAGCGGGCAGGTCGCGCCGGCTGCGCCCGGATGGGCCGGCGTCGTGCTCGCCGTCTGTCAAGGTCAGGATACCGTGGGCAGGCGAAGCTGCTCTCCCTGACCACGGGATTCGTGTTCCAGCAACCAGGCCTTCGCCGGCAAGCCTCCTCCGAATCCGACCAGAGCGCCGCCGCCGCCAATCACGCGATGGCACGGCAAGATGATGGAGATCGGGTTCTTGCCGTTGGCAGCACCCACGGCCCTGCTCGCGCCGGGACGCCCGAGCCCTCGGGCCATCTCGCCGTAGGTGGTCGTGCTGCCGTGGGGAATCTCAGCCAGTGCCCACCAGACCGAGCACTGAAACTCCGTGCCCTCCAGATGCAGGGGAAGATCGAAGCGACGGCGGCTCCCTTCGAAGTACTCCCCCAGCTGCCGAGCGGTCTCCCGCAGGACCGGATCCTCCGGGGCCTGCCGGCCCACATCGGACAGCTCCGCGGCGCTGGAAGAGAAGTGAACTCCAGTCAGGGCGCCATCGGCGGCGATGAGCGTCAAGGGTCCAACGGGACTGTCGATCTTCAAGTGTGTCGTGGTCATGGTTCAGAGGTCTCCATTCGCCAGGCCGGTCCAGAGATGTAGGGCGGCATAGGCCTTCCAGGGGCTCCAGGGCGCAGCCCGGTCTTTGACTGATGATGCGGTCACTCCTCCCAGGGCCTTCCGGAGGACCAGGTCGGATGCAGGAATCGAGTCCGGCTGCTGCAGGACCCGCATGGCAACATACTTCTCGGTCCACTCTCCGATGCCCGGGAGCGACCGCAGCCCTTCCGTCACGGCCTGCGGGTCCTGCCGATCCGGAGCAATGCGGCCGGAGGCAAAGGCCTCCGCGACGGCCAGCACCGTCCGGGCCCGGCGCTCGGGCAGGCCGATGCTCGCCATCTCGGCAAGATCTACGGCGGCAACCCGGGCTGGCTCGGGAAACAAGTGTGAGAGTCCCCAGGGGGCATCGGATAGCGCCTGGCCGAAACGGCTCGCCATCCGGCCCGAGAGCGTCGTGGCCGCGGCCACTGATATCAGCTGTCCCACCACGGCCCGAATAGTGGTT
>JAJFLN010000744.1 GCA_021772705.1 Candidatus Cloacimonadota bacterium
CGGCAGGTGATCATGGGCATCGGCGCCACGGAGGACGACGGGCTCGACGAGTTGCGCGGCCCTGTCCAGAAAGCCCTGGGCAAGATCCCTGGCATGATTCCGATCCTGGTCCAGCCCGGTCTCTTCGACCAGGGCATGTCCGGGGGGAGGACGATCGACCTGAAGCTCCAGGGACCCAGTCTGGAACATCTGATCGCCATGACCCAGCGATCGTTCTTCGCCCTCATGCAGCATCTGCCAGGGGCTCAGACCCGGCCGATACCGGGCATGGAGCTGGGGCAGCCGGAGATCCAGCTCATTCCCAATCGGGAGCAGCTGGCGGAGGTGGGTCTCAGCACCTCGGATCTGGGATTCCTGGTCGACGTGCTGAACGACGGGGCCCGGGTCTCGGAGATCCGGAGCGGAACGGGGCGGAAGATCGATCTGATCCTCCGTGGTAGTCAGAAACGGCTGCTCCACACCCAGGACATTGGCTCCTTGCAGGTGTTCACCCCCAGCGAAGGTCTGGTGTCTCTCGAGAGTCTCGCCGATATCCGTTCCACCATGGGCGCCGATACGATCCGGCACTACGAGAGAGAGCGAGCCATCACGTTGCAGATCACACCTCCCGCCGACCTTCCTCTGGAAGAGGCCATGCGGATCGTCAAGGAGAAGATCCTGGCGCCCCTCGAAGCCGACGGTTCCCTGGGGGGCGAGTACAAGTCGGTGATGGCCGGGACGGCGGACAAGCTGACTGCAACGAAGAAGGCCCTGACAGGCAACTTCGTGACTGCCCTGATCGTGACCTTCCTGTTGATGGCAAGCCTGTTCGAGTCCTTCCTCTACCCCCTGGTGATCATGTTCTCCGTCCCCCTGGCCAGCCTGGGAGGCTTCGCTGCCCTGAGGGCCGTGAACCTCTACAACTCGCGACAGTCGCTGGACGTGTTGACCATGCTCGGGTTCATCATCCTCCTGGGCGTGGTGGTGAACAACGCCATCCTCCTGGTGGACAGGAGCCTGCGCAATATCAGGAGTGAGAAGATGTCACCTGCCGATGCCGTGGCGGAGTCCGTCGCCGCCCGGGTCCGGCCGATCATGATGTCCACCCTGACATCGGTGTTCGGAATGGCGCCCCTGGTGCTGATGGTGGGACCGGGCTCCGAGCTCTATCGAGGGATCGGCTCCGTCGTCATCGGAGGCATCATGGTGTCGACGATCTTCACCCTGTTCCTGATTCCAGCGCTGCTGAGCCTGGTGCTGGAGATCCGCATGCGCCTTTTCCCGAACCGGGTTCCTTAGTCGGAACTCGATCCGCTTGCTACAGCCGGTCCGGGTAGGTCTCCAGGCCTTCCCGCAGGCAGGCCATGGCGCCTCGGAGGTCGTCCTCCTTCAGCACATAGGCGATCCGGATTTCGTCGTTTCCCAGACCCGGAGTGGCATAGAAGCCGTTGCCTGGCGCAAACATGACCGTGTGCCCATCCCGGGAAAAGTCCGTCAGGAGCCAGCTTGCGAAGGCCTCCGCATCAGGAACGGGCAGCTTGGCCATGGTGTAGAAGGCCCCTGATGGGAGGAAGGAGACGACCCCGGGGATGTTCTGCAGTTCCTCGTGAACGATGTCCCTGCGCTTGACGTACTCCGCCACGATTCCGTCGAAGAAGTCCGATCCCAGCTCTCTCATGGCGGCGGCGCCGAGCTGCCCCAGGGTGGGTGCGCTGAGCCGGGCCTGAGCCAGTCGCAGGGCGCTCTTCATCACCTCGGGGTTGCGACTCACCAGGCAGCCGATTCGGGCGCCGCAGGCCGCATAACGCTTGGAGATGCTGTCCACCACCACGACCCGGTCCTGGATCTCTTCGAGGGACAGGGCCGAGATCACCGTTTTGCCGTCGTAGACGAACTCCCGGTAGACCTCGTCGGCCACGAGCCAGAGGTCCCGTTGCTTCGCCAGCCGGCTCAGGGTGGCCATCTCGTCCGCGCTCAGGATGGTACCGGTCGGATTGCTCGGGTTGCAGAACAGGATCGCCCGGGTACGGTCGTTGATCTTCACCTCGATCTCCGAGGCCGGCGGCAAGCGGAAGTTGTCCTCCACCTTGGTGGGCAAGGGGACGACCTTCACGCCACACATCATCGCCATGGTGGTGTAGTTGGTGTAGAAGGGCTCGGGCACCAGAATCTCATCACCGGGAGAGCAGATGATCTGGAGGGTGAAGTGAATCGCCTCGCTGCCTCCGATCGTGACCTGGATCTGATTCCGCTCCAGCTCGTGACCCGCCCGCCGATAGTACTCCACCAGAGCGTCGAGATAGATGTTCTCGCCCGGTGACGGGCTGTAGGCCACGTTGGGCTGACTGAACTCGTGGATCACCTTCATGAAGGGACCGGGAGTCTCCAGGTCAGGCTGGCCGATGTTCAGCTGATACACATGGATGCCCCGGCCTCGGGCTCCCTCCGCGAGAGGGAAGAGCTTACGGATCGGGGACTCAGGAAACTGTCTGGCGCGCTCGGACACTGAGATGCTCATGAGGTTCAGAATACATTGGGGAATGGGGGACACACGACTCATTTTCAGGGCAGATTCCCGGTGAAGTGACGTCTGACTCAGGGGAATGAGTCGTCTGTCCCCCATTTCCTGCAGTTGCGATGACCTGGGAAGCTGCACGGAGATCCCGGAGATCTCAGAGATCTCAGAGTACACGGGGGTTCCTCTTCCCTCAAAAACCTCTGTGCACTCTGTGCGCTCAGTGGCCTCCGTGACCCCAAGAGGTGGCGTCCTCGCTCTCGTCTCAGCTGGCCCTTACACCCGGGATTCGCTCTCGCTGCGTTCCTTCAGCTTCTTGTAGCGGGCGTAGGCCTTCTGGGCCTTCTCGTTCTTGCCCTGGGCCTTGTAGACCCGGGTGAGCTTGGCGAAGACCTGCGGGTCCCGGGACTGGAGTTCGGCGGCCTTCTCCAGGGCGATCTGGGCCTTCTTGTGCTCCTCCATCTTGGCGTAATGGGTGCCAAGCTTCAGGTAGGCTTTGAAGTAGTTGGGCTGGAGTTTGACCGTCGCCCGGTAGGCCGAGACGGCTTCGGGCAGGTTGCCCAGTCGCTCGTGAGTCAGTCCCAGATTGAAGTGAGCCTTGTAGTAGTCGGGCTTCAACTCCACGGCGCGGTTCAGGGCGTCCAGCGCCTTCTCGTGGCGTCCGACCTTGGCGTCCAGCAGTCCCAGGGCGAAGTGGGCGCCGAAGTGATCCGGCTTCAGCTCCGTGACCCGGGTGTAGAACGAGATCGCCGACTCCGAGGCTCCCATGGACTCGTGAGCCAGGGCCAGATGATAGGTCGCCTCCAGATGGTCCTTCGATAGCTCCAGGGTCTTCTCCATCATCTCCGCCGCTTCCCGATGCTTCTTCAGGTGATTCAGAGCCAGGCCGATCTGGTAGTGAATCTCGGCGTTTCGAGGGTCCACCTGAAGGGCCGCCTGGCCGGCCTCGATGGCGTCCCGGGACCTGCCGGCCTCGTTGCAAGCCGCCGCCAGACCGAAATGACCCTTCAAGTCCTTTGGGGCCAGCTCGATCGATTTCTTGAATCCCGTGATGGCCTTCTCGTACTGCCTCTCTCGAACCATGACCTCCGAATAGGCGATGTAGCCAGAGGCCTTCTCGGGACTCGACTTGACGGCCCGGCTGGCGTAGTCCTTGGCCTTCGTCAGATCTCCGTGGGCGATACAGAGGGCCGCGAGATTCAGCAGGGCCTCGTAGCAGTCCGGGTCGGCCTCGAAAGCCTTGTCCAGAAGTTGAAGTGCCTCTCTCGCCTCGCCCCGTGCCCCCAGGGCCGCAGCCAGGTTCGCCAGGTCGACTGCCTTGCCGTCCGATAGCTCCAAGGCGTGACGGTAGGAGTCGGCGGCGTCCTCGAAGGACCCCTGCTGGAACTGGGCCGCCCCGAGAGCGCGGTAGGCGTCGAGGAACTGGCCGTCGATCTCGATGGCCGCCTTGTACTCCTTGATCTCTGAATCGGCCATCTGCTTCGCCCCGTAGCAGAAGCCGAGCAGGTAATGGGCCTCCGACCAGCCCGGCTCGAGTTCCAGGGCCTTCTTGGCGGACTCGATGGCGTTGTTCATCAGGCCCTTCTCGACGTAGGCCAGAGCCAGATTGTGATGGGCCCGGGAGAAGTCCGCCCGGATGGCCAGAGCCTTCCGGTAGAACTCGATCTCCCGGTCGTGGCGCCCCTGCCCCCCGTAGGCCGTTCCCAGGTTCAGATAGGCCTCCGGCAGCTCCTGCTGCTGACCCAGAGCTTCCCGGGCTGCGTCGGCGGCAGCCTGGTAGTCACCCTTGCCGTTCAGGGCAGCAGAGAGGTTCACCCAGACCTGGGTGTACTCCGGAACCAGGCTCAACGCCTTGCGGTAGATCTCGACGGCGGTGTCGAAGTCTCCGTCATTCAGGTACGTGTGGCCCGTGGAAGCCAGCCTGGCAGCTTCCATTCGCTCCAGTTCCTGCTTGTCCTGATCCGCAGAAGACGATGAGGCCATCTGGAGGCTGAGTGTAGCACGGGAACAGGACCGAGTCGCCCCGGTTTACTCGCCGGGCGCAGCCGTCTTCCGTTCATGGTTCGCTGGATTCCGTGGCCAGGTTTAGACACAATACCCATGCATTACATGCCTTAGTGGCAAGGAATGTTTGAAAACGAGGGCTCTGCCCTCGAACTCCCGCCAGGGGCCATTGGCCTCTGGACCCGGATGAACAGGTCGAGCTTTCGTATGTCATTCAAGTGTTCATCAGCACTCTCAGTCCCACCAGTCCAATTGGGGGTTTGGGGGAGCTGGCTCCCCCAACGGGGTGTGGGGCGGCGCCCCACTACAACAAAATCCATTTTATCTCACCGGCATTGGTCTTAAGACTCGCGCAAGATCACGAGAAAGCCGCACCCTACTCGCCGCTTCCTGGGCCGGACTCCATGGCTTCCAGTTCCAGGGACTTCAGCTCCCACTCGTAGGTGAGTTCCCGGATCCGTTTCCGGGTGCGGTGGTAGGTCTGGGTCACCTCGGCGATGGCGGCAGGATCGGCATAGAGCTCGGGATCCGAGATCTGTTCGTTGAGCTGCTTCTCCCGGGTCGACAGCTTCTCAATCTCTGACTCGAGCCGGTCCACCCGCTGTCTCAGGGGGCCGGTCCTCTTCCTGAGTGCTGCCCGGGCTGTCGCCTCCTGCCGCTTCTGCTCCCGGCTCTTCTTGCCGCTGACTCCGGCGGCGGTTCCGGAACTGGAATCATCAGGCGAGGAACCGGCCGCGCCCCCTTCCCGGCGCAGGGCACGGGCCTGCTCGTAGGCCCGGTAGCCGCCGGCGTGGACCGTCAGGGTTCCCTCCCGGACCTCCAGCACCCGATCGCAGACGGAATCGATGAGGTGCCGGTCGTGGGTGATGAAGCAGAGGGTTCCCGTGAACTGCTTCAGGGCATTCTCCAGGACGTCGCGGGAAGGAATGTCCAGGTGGTTGGTCGGTTCATCGAGAAGGAGGAAGTTTGCCGGTTTGACCAGCATCTTGGCCAGGGCTACCCGGGCCTTCTCGCCTCCCGACAAGATGGCGACCTTCTTCTTCACGTCATCTCCGCGGAAAAGGAAGCTGCCCAGCAGTGTCCTGAGCCGGGTCTCGGTATCTCCGGGAGCCACGATCCGGATCTCGTCCATCACGGTGTTCTGGGGATGAAGAAGCTCCAGCTGGTGCTGAGCGTAGTAGGCCACGGAGACGTGGTGGCCCGCTTCCCGGAGACCGCTGTCGAAGTCGAGGACCCCGGCCAGCATCTTCAGGAGCGTCGACTTGCCCGCCCCGTTGGGACCGACGAAGGCGATCTTGTCGCCCCGATGGATGGTGAACTCCAGGCCGTCGTAGACCTGGTTGTCGCCGTAGCTCTTGCAGATGTTCTCGAGCTTCATGACGATGTCGCCGGAGCGCTTCGGCTGAGGGAAGCGGAACTTGATGCGGGCCGCGTCGGTGTCGACCTCGACACGCTCCATCTTCTCCAGGGCCTTGATCCGGCTCTGGACCTGGGTGGCCTTGGTGTTCTTGGCCCGGAATCGCTCGATGAACCGCTCCACCTGGGCGATCTTCGCGGCCTGATTCCTCTGGGCGGCCTCGGCGATCGTCTTCCGCCTCTCCCGGGCGGCCAGGTAGTTGTCGTAGCCGCCGGTGTAGACGAAGAGCTTCCGGTTGTCGATCTCCATGGTCGTGTTCGTGACCCGGTTCAGGAAGGGTCGATCGTGACTGATCAGAAGGATGCCGCCGTCATAGCTCTCGAGAAAGCTCTCGAGCCACTCCAGGGAAGACAGGTCCAGGTGGTTCGTCGGCTCGTCGAGGAGCAGCAGGTCCGGCGACACCAGAAGCAGCCGGGCCAGCTCGGCCCGCATCCGCCAGCCGCCGCTGAAGGTGTTGACTGCTTTGACCAGGTCGTCCTCGACGAAGCCCAGACCGGTCAAGACCCTGCGGGCCTCGAACTCCAGGTCGTAGCCTCGGAGAGCCTCGAAGTGGCTCTGCAGCCTGCCGTACTCCGTGGTCAGCCGCTCCTGAATCTCCTCGTCTGTGACTGCCGCCAGCTCCTCCTCCAGGAGGCGAAGCTTCGCCTCCAGGGCCCGCAACCCGCCGGCATGAGCCGTGACCTCCGCCAGCAAGGAGCGCTCGGAAGGAGCCACAGCCTCCTGAGGCAGGTATCCAACGGTCCTCCGGTTCTCGAGACGGATGGTACCGGAGTCGGGAGAGTCCTCCCCGGCGATCATTCGAAGGAGCGTGGTTTTACCGATTCCGTTGGGGCCCACCAGACCAACCCGGTCTCCGGACAGGATGCGCATACCGGCGTCGCGGAACATCTCCCGGCCGCCGAGATACTTGCTGAGGTTGGCAATGGTGAGCATGGGCGCGAAATCGAGGCTGTCTAGTTTCCGTCCGGAAACCCGTTCGGCCCGACCCTTCGGCAAGCTCAGGAGAGGGGCCTCTGCGGCTCCAACACTGGCCCTCGACAGGCTCGGGCCGAACGGATTGGGAGTTTCCGGACGGAAACTGTCTACGGGTCTGGAGTGAAAAGGTGCGGCGCACATTGTAACCGACCGGCGCCGGTTGACGGCCGGGAATCGGGTGACCTGGGATCTTTCGGCCGCAATCGAGGGCCTGCCGTGTCAAGAGTGGCACCTGAATGTCACGCCGGTGGCGCAGGGAGTGGAAAACACCTTGTTAAGCGGGCGGGCTCCCCTTGACACTTTGCTATCGATCCTTATGCTTCTGGCGAGGTTCCAAATCATGTCTAGAAAAATGATAGATTGCCACGCTCTCCGTGACCCCGGAGAGAAGAAGCTCCTGAAGCGGACTTGCATGCTTCTGGGTATCAGCTACACCATAGTCTGCGGTCTGACCCTAAGCCTTTTCCTGGGCTGGATCATCGTCGCATTCCTGACCGTTGCGGTCCTCCGGAGCCGGTATCTGGCTGAGGCGATCGAGGTCAATGACGATCAGTTCCCCCGTCTCTGGGAGCTCGTCCGGAAGTGTGCGGCCCAGCTCGACGAGCCGGCGCCCAAGGTCTACGTCACGGCGGAGCCGGGCAACTGGCCCATCTACACCGTTCCCGTGCCGGAGCCGGCGATCCTGGTCCATTCCAACTTCCTCCGGATGCTGTCCGACGAGGAGCTGGAGTACTACATCTATCACGAGCTGGCCCATGGCAAGCTGGGGCACCGGACCTTCCTGAATCCGATCAACGTGCTGGAGAACGTGGGACCCATTTCGTGGATTCTGACCACGCCGCTGGAGGTCATGCGCTTCGCCCTCCGTCCCTGGCTCCGGCTGGCCGATTCATCCGCCGACCGGGTGGCCCTGGCCTGCATCGGTGGCCGCGTCGACGTGGCAGCCAGCGCCCTGGCCCGGGTAACTGCCGGCGAAGAGATCTACTCCATGGTTGACGCTCACGCCTTCCTGGCCCAGGCCCGGCGCTTGGAGCACAGCAAGCTGCTGGCCCTCTACGAGATCGCCACGGGACGGCTCGGCAACGCCCGCCGCCTCTCCTGGCTGGCGGAGTTCAGCGAGTCCGAGGGGTTCGCCCAGCTCTGCGAGCCGGTGGAACAGAAGCCTCGGCGAAACCTGTTGAAGTGGTTTGGCCGAAAGGCCCAGGAAGTGACGGAGCTGGCCGTGAGCCGGCCCGCCCGCTCCACAGCGATGGTGGCCTTGCTGCTCCTGGCCCTGACGTGCCCCGTCCGCTCCGAGACCCTGATCCTGAACAACGGTCTGAAGGTCGAGGGGTACATCGTCGGCGCCAAGCAGGGAAACTACCTGGTTCAGATCGGTTCCTACACGAAACGGGTACCTCAGGAGAGCGTGAAGCAGATCCTCGATGATGACGCCCCTCCGCCGGCAGCCACGACGGCAGCTCCATCCCTGGGCGGCTCGGCATCCCTCTCGTCACTTCTGAGCAATCTGGGTGGAGGGCAGTCCGGAGGCGGCGCCGGTTCTCTCTCGGCGCTTTTGGGCGGCATGGGAGGAGGCCAGTCTCCGGGAGGAAACGGCGCCTCACTGCAGCAGCTGATGGGAGCCCTGAGCGGATCGGGCCGAGGACCCGCCACAGGCGGCGCGGGCCTGGAGTCCTTGCTGGGAGGGATGAACCTCGGAGACCTTCAGGGTGGCACCGGTGGACAGGCTGGCCTGAGTGCCCTGGCAGACCGTTTCCAGAAGGCGGAGTTCCAGGAGAAGCTCCTGAGCCAGCTGGAGTCGCTGAATCAGAATGGACCCAACCCGGGCGCGGCGACGGAACACATCAAGCTGCTCCGGGGACTCTTCGGACAGCTGAACGCCACGGCAGCTCCGGCCAAACCGAGCAAGCCGAGCAAGCGGACAAAGAGCGGTAAGTAGGCTCCCTACTCCTGAAAGACGCTCTGACGACGGGCCAGCAGTTTCTGGACCTCGCGCTGTATTCGCTCTCTGACCATGTCGGATAGAGCGTTGATGGTGATGTAGTCGTCGGCCTTGCTGGACGCGCCCTTCTTGAAGCGGATCGGTTCTCCGAAGTGGATGAAGAACTTCGCAGGCAGGGGCAGCACGCCCAGCAGCCCCAGCCAGGGGAAGGTCGGCGTGATGGGGAAATAGGGCAGCTTCAGCAGCTTCGCCAGGGGATAGACCTGAGCGAAGGTCGGGTAGGTCTCCTCCCCGCCGACCACTGCGACGGGAATGATCGGCGCCTCCGCCTCCAGGGCCATCTCGGCGAAGCCACCGCGGCCGAACCGGGCCAGCCTGTACCGATCCTTGTACAGCTTGGAAGTGCCCTTGATCCCCTCCGGGAACACGCCCACGAGCTCGTCGCGCTTCAGCAACGACCTGGCATTCTCGCGACAGGCCAGGACGAATCCCATCTTGTGCATCAGAGGAGCCAGAAAGGGAGTGGAGCAGAGCCACTTGAGGACCAGGTAACGGACGTGACGCCGAGAGGGGTGCTCCTTGAAGATCGCCTGGCGGATCATGGGTCCGTCGAAAGGCAGGGGTCCCGAGTGATTCGCCACCAGCAGTGCCCGCCCCGACTCGGGGACGTTCTCGATTCCTGAAACCTCGACCCGGAACCAACGGGTGTAGAGGAAGTCCAGGAGAGGCTCCAGATACTCGCAGAAGAACTCCTCGTCCAGGCCAAAGTCATCCACCAAGGGCTGACCGGCGGCCGCCTTCTTCCGGGTTGCCGACTTGCGCACCACCGATCGGCGGCGACTCTTCCGTCGAGGAGCCGTTGCAGAAGTCTGAGCCACGAGTTTCAGCCTATCCCCAGGCAGACGCCACCCGCAAGGGCTCCGGAGGGCGCAGGGTGCATGTCACCCAGGGGGTCCCCTCCTCCGTTCGCCCCACTATGGATGCCCGCATCCAGGACGACTGAATGGCCGAGTTTTCCCGATCCGTTCGTCCTACTATGGATGCCCGCATCCAT
>JAJFLN010000745.1 GCA_021772705.1 Candidatus Cloacimonadota bacterium
ACGACTGGACCCGAACTCTCCAGGCGAACCAGCTGGTTCGGGTGACCTCTCGGAGTTCGGGTCCAGTCGTGTGTCCCCTGATCTCCGGTTTGACGCATCCAGTACGATTTCTCCCAAAAGGACCTCCGTGACCTCTGCGAACTCTGGGGGCTCTGTGTAACCCCCCGAGTTATTGCAGCAGAAGCCACCCCCTGGGTGACATGCACCCACCGGGTCTGGCCGTCGATCAAGCCGCCGGGTCCGACTCACGAGGCCTATCGCAGGTAGGCGTCCACTTCTTTGGCGAAGGAGCAGGTCGGATCCAGCTGCTGAACCCGGGCGAAGCAGTCCTTCATCTCGTCGGATCGGCCTGCCGCCTGATAGGCCTTGCCTAGATGATAGTTCAAGGCTAGGTTCTTCGTGTCTATGTAGTAACCCTTCAGCAGCCGGGCGATGGCCGAAGTGTTGTTCTTCAGCTCAATCAGGATCTTGCCAGCGGCGAGATAGAGTCTGGGATCCTTGGAGTCTAGCCGGAGGAAGTAGTCGATATCCGCCGTGGCCGACTGCTGATCTCCCTTGGCGGCGTAGGCCTCGGCGCGTCCTACCAGAACCCGGATGTTGGTCGGGTCCCGTTCGGCGCTCAGGGCCGCTTCTTCGTTGCTCTCGTCTTCCGTCACTTTCGAGTTCGCGTCCCGGGACTTGATGGCTTCCCGGAGGCTCTTGGAGTCCTCGTCCTCATCCTGGGCGCTGGCTATGGTGACGAATCGTTCGTGAATCTCCGTGAAGATTGGAATGGCCTTGTCGGGCTCGCCAATTTTGACCAGAGCCCGGGCTCGCAGGATCTCACCTTCGACCTTGTCGGCGTAAGACCGGCGACCCAGCAGTTCTTCGAGCTTCTTCAGGCACTTCTTGTACTCACCCTTCTCGAAGAAGAGGTTGGCCATCTCCGCCTTGGCACGGGCGTCCTCGGGGTAGACGATCAGGGCGTCATCAATGGCCTCCTCCGCTGCCGCGAGGTCAGCCTTGGCCCGGTCCGCGTGCCCCCGTTCCGTCAGCTTGCGTGCCCGGTAGAGGTAGACCCGGGCGCTCAGAACCTTGGGAGGCACCTGAGTCAGCTGTTCGATCAGGTTGAAGTAGTTCAACGCCTTGTCCATGATTCCGCCCCGGTACTTCAGGCGGTGGCTCGCCGTGTTCTCGGCGATGCTGTAGTACTTCAGCGCCTTCTCCAGGAGCTCCTCGTCCTTGGTGGCCACGGCGGTCCAGAAGGTCACGGTGCCCATCCCGGCATTCATCTGGGAGAAGTCGTCATCTGCTGTCTCGTTCAGCTCATCGGTCCTGCCCTCCCGGTCGGCCAACTCGCGCTTCAGCTTGATCCCGGCCTCGAACTGGGCCTTGGCTTGCCGGATATCGGGAGGGGTCATCTGCAGGAACGTGTAGCCGAACTTGTGATAGACGTCCATGTTGGACATCTGATCGTAGAGCAGGGAGTCCCGGTAGTAGCCCAGGGCCTTTCTGTAGGCGTTCTGAGCATTATTGAACCGATCCAGGGTCGTGTCGTATTCGAGGATCTTGGCTCCTCGAATCCTGTGGGTGTCCCCGATTCTCATGTAGAGCCAGCCCAGTCCGCAGCCCTGGATGAACAGCGTCGAGGTGCAGAGGGCCAGGAACAGCAACCGGCTCGCAGTATTGGCTTGGGATCGCATCGTGCTCTCTCTCTCATCTAATGATACATCAGGACCGGCAGGTCAGGTGGACCCCTCTCGGCTCGCCGCTGGCGGTCACTGCAGTTCGACGGGCCCCAAGAAAGACTACGGGCTCCCGGAGCCGGCGCATCCAATGGCCTCTTGCGCCCCCCGGGCTCACCCATCAAAACGTACCAGAGACGCGAGGCAGGCCGCAAACAATACCGAAAACTCAGTCCCCTTCGCCCCCGCCAGTGGTCTCGCCGTTCTGGCCGGTGAGTCGCAGGAACAGGTCCTCCAGGCTCTCTCCACGAGACCGGGTCTCCTCGATGATCTTCTCCTTGTCCTGGAGCAACACCATCCTTCCCTGACTGATGATTCCCAGACGGCTGCTGACCTCCTGGGCAACCTCCAGGATGTGAGTGGAGAAGAGAACCGTCGTTCCTCGGGCCGCCTCCCGGCGGACCATGTCCTTCAACAGCCGGACGCTGCCAGGGTCCAGGCCGTTGGTCGGCTCGTCCAGGAGCAGCGTCCCGGGTCGATGCACCAGCGCCACCAGGATGGCGGCCTTCTTGCGCATGCCTTTCGAGTAGTTGAGGATCAACTCGTCGGCCTTGTCCGACAGGGCAAACTCGTCCAGGAGCTGTTCGATATGGGTCGACAGCTCCCCAGCTTCGATCCCGTGGAGGTTCCCGATGAACTGGAGAAGTTCCCGGACCGTCAGGTACTCGTAGAGGGCTGGCGAATCGGGCAGATAACCGACTCGCTTCTTCACCTCCACGGCATCGCGGGTGACGTCCAGGCCGTCGATCTTAGCCCAGCCCGCATCGGGAGGCAGCATGCCCATCAGCATCTTGAGGGTCGTGGTCTTGCCTGCGCCGTTTGGCCCCAGGAACCCGAAGACCGAGCCAGGCTTGATGGAGAGGTCCAGGCCGTCGACGGCAGTCAGATCGCCGAATCGGCGGGTCAGCCCATGAAGCTCAATCACCCGGGCCGCCAGTCTTCACGGGCAACGATGGCTTGATCGAACTCGGGGATGAGACCCCCTTGGAATGCGGTCCAACTTGACATGCTGGCGGCCAGCATACTAGACGCTGGAGTCTCCAGGGTAGCCTACAGGGAGGAGATCTGAATCATGGCCCAGCAAGAACTACTCAGCCACCGGCTGTCAGACTGTACCTTCGTCTTCTTCGACATCGAGACCACCGGTCTGGACCCGTCGCAGGCGCACATCATCGAAGTGGCCACCTGCACGGTGAAGAATGGAGAGGAGGTCGGGAACTACAGCTCATTCGTCTGTCCCATGGTCCCCGGCACCCTCTTCTCTACCGTGTCGGTCCCACCGGAGATCACCCGGATCACGGGTATCAGGAACTCCGACTTGGCGGGTCAGCCGACCTTCGAGACCATCTACGCCGATCTTCTCAACTCTCTGGATGACGGCATCCTGGTGGCCCACAACGCCGAGTTCGATCTGTCATTCCTGGCCGCAAAGATGAAGCCTCTCGGCAAACTCCCCCCCAATCCCGTGCTGGACACGCTCCGGATCTCCCGGTCCGTGGCGCCGGAGCTCTCCCGCCACGGAATGGACAGTCTGAAGTCGGTCTACGGCATCAAGGCCGAACGGGCCCACCGGGCGCTGGACGACACCCGGGCCCTGGCGGAGCTGTTTCCGAAGCTGGTCAAGCGAGCCTATCCCGACGGCAATCCGACGCTGAGGGAGCTACTGAAACACCACGGCCCCATGCTGCCCTTCGACGTTCCACCGCCGAAACCGGGCGGCAAGGGCCGGTAGCTCGTTTCCCTCCGGAAACTCCCAATCCGTTCGGCCCGACCCTTCGGCAAGCTCAGGAGAGGGGCC
>JAJFLN010000746.1 GCA_021772705.1 Candidatus Cloacimonadota bacterium
CCGCGGCTTGCCGGTGGTGATCCTGACCAGCTCCAGCGAGAAGCAGGCCCTCATCGACGGCCTCTCGGCCGGCGCCGATGACTTCGTGAACAAGCCGGTGGATCGAGAGGTCCTGAAGGGGCGAATCCAGGCCCTCCTGCGGAGGAAGTATTACCAGGACGAGAACCGGCGAATCCAGGAAGAACTCAAGTCCCGCGAGCTGGAGGCAGCCCGGGCCAAGGCGGAACGGGATCTGGCCCAGACCCGGGCCCAGATGGCCGACGCCCTGACACACAAGAACAACGAACTAGAACATGCGAACCGGAAGCTGCGAGCCACCCAGGCCCAGCTGATCCAGAGTGAGAAGATGGCCGCCCTGGGGCAGCTGGTTGCGGGAATTGCCCACGAAATCAACAACCCCCTGGCCTTCATTTCCAACAACATGGTGACCATCCGGCGGGACGTGGAAGACCTGGAGCAGATCCTCGAGACCTATCGCAAGAGGAGCGCCGTGATTCAGCGAGGCGACCCGGAGGGCTGGAAGGAGATCGAGCAGACCGAGGAGGAGCTGGATCTGGAGCTGCTGCGAGGAGAGCTGGATCAGCAGCTTTCGGACTCCGTGGAGGGCCTGGAGAGAGTGAAGAACATCGTCCTCTCTCTGAGGAACTTCAGCCGCCTCGACGAGGGTGAGATCAAGGTCGTCGACGTCCGGGAAGGGATCGACAGCACCTTGAATCTGAGCCGTTACCTGCTGGAGGACAGGATCGTCATCGAGCGGGACTATGCGGATCTGCCGCCCATCGAGTGCTATCCGAGCCTGCTGAACCAGGTGATCATGAACCTGCTGGCGAATGCCTGCCAAGCTATCGACGGGAAAGGAAAGATCCGGATTCGGACCTCCGGGGACGAGTCAGGGATCCAGATTGAAGTGGAAGACTCCGGCAGCGGAATGGAGCCTGAGCTGCTGGACAAGATCTTCGATCCATTCTTCACAACCAAGGACGTAGGGAAAGGGACAGGCCTGGGCCTGTCGGTCAGCTACGGTATCATCGAGAAGCACGGCGGCCGCATCGAGGTCCGGAGCGAATCCGGTAAGGGGACTTGCTTCACCCTGACCCTCCCGGTCAAGCTGCCCGTGAAGGCAGGCCTCGAAGGGGGCCAGCAAGCCGCGATCCCTGCATGAGCGAATCGAAACACACCCTGCTCGTCGTCGACGACGAGAAACCGATCATCGAGAGCCTCCGCGGGCTCTTCCGCCGCCGCTACCGGGTCCTGACGGCCAGTTCGGCCACCGAAGGGCTGGAGATCTTGCGAGAGTCCCCGGCGGACATCATCCTGTCGGACCAGAGAATGCCGGACATGACCGGCGACAAGTTCCTGGAGAAGGCCAGGGAGCTCGCGCCCGATTCGGTCCGGCTGCTAATCACAGGTTACGCCGATGTGCAGGCCGTGATCCGGGCTGTCAATCGAGGCCGGATCTTCGGCTACATCGCAAAACCCTGGAACGTGCCGGACCTGGAGTCCCTGGTCCGCCAGGCCGTGGCGCATCACGAACTGCTGCGGACCAACCGGGAGCTGACCCAGGAACTCCAGGAGGCCAACCAGGCCCTGGAGGAGAAGGTCCAGGAGAGGACCCGGGAGCTGGAGGAGCTGGAGCACTATCAGGAGAGCCTGATCCGCAGTGTCGGTCAGGGAATTCTGGTGGTGGATCGAGAGGGGTCCGTGGCCAGCCTGAACCCGGCGGCCTCGGCATTCCTGCACCTGCCTGCCCAGGATGTGGTGGGGAACTCCTATGAGAGTTGCCCGTCGCTGGCCCCTTTCTCCGGCTCGATCCGCCAGTGTCTCGCCACGGGGGAGCAGGGGGAGTACAAGGAGACCGAGATCCTGGACTCCAGCTCACCGGCGTTGCTGCAGGCGACCTATCTGGGCTTTCAGACCAACCCGATCTTCACCCGGACTGGCGAGAGAAGGGGCGTGATCGTCAGCTTCCAGAACATCACGGAGCGTCGCCAGATGGAGCGGCAGTTGAACCAGTCTGACAAGCTGAGCACCCTGGGCCAGCTCGCCGGCGGCGTGGCTCATGAGATCAACAATCCTCTGGGAGTCATTCTGGGCTTCACCCAGATACTGCTACGTCACCAGGAGTTGGGAGATCAGCATCATCGGCGGCTGCAGAACATCGAGCGCCAGTGTCTCCGATGCCGCGACATCGTGGCCAAGCTGCTGAAGTTCGCGCGCCGATCGAAGGTCAAGCTTCAGGCGGTGCAGATCAATTCGGTCATCACCGAGACATTCGATCTCCTGGGACGGCAACTCGAGGTGGACGACATCGAGTTCGAGATCAAGCTGGACAGGGCCGCGCCGGAGGTGACAGCCGATGGGACCGAGCTGGAGCAGATCGTGTTCAATCTGGTGACCAATGCCCGGGATGCCATATCGGAGTTGAAGACCAGCCGGGGAGGAAAGATATACGCCGAGAGTCGCAGCGGAGCTGAGTTCGTCGAGGTCCGGATCTCTGACACAGGGCCCGGGGTCCCGGAGGAGCTCAAGGAAAAGATCTTCGACCCATTCTTCACCACCAAGGAACCTGGCAGCGGTACGGGACTGGGTCTGCCCGTGAGCCGCGGGATCGCCCGGCGCCACGGAGGCGATCTGATCCTGGAGAATTCCCCTGGAGGGGGTTCCACGTTCATCCTGAGTGTTCCCATACCGGATCAACCGCCGGAGCCAGAGATCGAACCCGAGGTCATTCCCGTGACCCCCACGGCAGGGTTGCGGATACTGGTCGTCGACGACGAGGATGATATCCGGCAGCTCTGTGATGACTATCTGAGTGGAGACCACAGCGTCGTCACAGTCCAGAGCGGCCCCCTGGCTCTGGAGAAGCTGAAGGAGAGCCCCTTCAACCTGGTGCTGCTCGACATCATGATGCCCGGCATGGACGGTGTCACCACCCTGGAGCACATCCGGAAGATGGGTTTCGATCTGCCGGTGGTGATCATGACCGGCAAGGCAAACGAGCGGCTTCAATCGGCCCGAAAGCGGCTCTCGATCCTGGAGGTCCTGGAGAAACCCTTCAGCATCGCCGAGCTGGACCGGGTCATGAGCGCCGCGGTAGCGGCAACGTCACACAAGCTGGAACAGGCTGACGAGAAGTAGTCACGGGTCACGGGGGGACCCATGAGTTGTAGACTCCTCCTCGATGGCTGGGGCAATTCAGTTCTCGGGGCGATTCCAGAGCCGATACCGGATCAACCGGGAGCTCGGCCAGGGCGGCATGGGCCGGGTCTTCGAAGGACTCCACATCAACCTGAACCGGCAAGTGGCCATCAAGGTGTTGAAGGCCGAGCACTTCGAGAACCAGGAGAGCCGCCGCCGGTTCGTGGAGGAGGCCCGGATCATGGCCAGGTTGTCTCATCCCAATCTGGTGACTCTCTACGACGCCGACCTGGAGGGGAAGTGCCCCTACATCGTGATGCAGTATGTCTCGGGCTCAAATCTTCAGACCATCGTCCGGAACCAGGGCAAGCTGTCTCTCGCCGACGCCCTGGGTGTCTCAGAGGGTCTGCTGTCGGGGCTGGCCTATCTCCACGGACGGTCCGTCCTTCACCGGGATCTGAAGCCGGAGAACATACTGATGTCCGAGGACAGGACTCCGAAGCTCGTCGACTTCGGGCTGGCGCGGCAGGAAGGCGACAGCCGGCTGACCGCCGTCGGGTTCATGGTGGGAACCCCCATGTTCATGGCACCGGAGCAGCTCGCCGGCCGGGAACCGACACCAGTGGTGGACATCTACGCCTACGGGATGACCCTGTTCCACCTCCTCACCGGCGGCTTCCCATTCCCCCCCACCCGTTCGGCCGACATCTTGCCATTGAAGCTGGCAATCGGCCCGGACTCCCTCCGGGAGAAGCTGCCTGGCCAGCCCGAGGCTCTCGTCCAGGTCGTGGCCAGGTGCCTGGCCGTGGCGCCTGACGAGCGCTATGAGAGCGTCGAAGCCCTGCAGCAGGCTCTGGCGCCTCTGCGGGAGCCCTCGGAGGCCGACGAGACACCACACTTCGGATTCCAGCCGACTTCGGAGATCCGCGGCCAGCGGCGCCCGGGCGCTGCCCCCGGGAGCCGGGCCCTGCTGGCCTCCATCGCCTTCGGCATCCTCCTGGTCACAGCCATGGGTTTCCTGGCCACCCGGCCAGCCCCCCCCATGGCCGAGAGACCTGAGTATCTTCCCAGGGCCCTCGATGTACGCCCGGTCCCGGGCGGCTCCGTGGTCCGATGGTCGTCCGACGCGGCCTATCCCTCCCGGATCGAGGTGGCCGGGCGGGTCCATGGCTCCGCCGAGATGACCCGCCGCCACGTCGTCTCCGTCAAGCCCGTACCCTGGGCCAATCCTCCGGCGGCGCGGGTCATCTTCCCGGATCGCTCGCGCCACGGTCCCCTTCAGCTGCGGGCAGAGCCCGTGACGGTGGAACCGAAGATCGAACGCAGGAGTTCCACGGCCACCATCACCGTGACCTTGCCGGAGATCTCACCTCTGGCCCTGGTGCTGCAGACCCGGGGACAAACGCCGATCCGGACCGACCTGCCTCCGTCCCGGGCACACAGCTGCGAGCTGGCCCTTCCAGATCCTGAGCGCGAGTATGAGTTGATTGTCCGGACGCCCGGTACCGGGGTCCTGCCCGAGGCCCTTCCCGGTATCCGCCTACCCGGGCCGCAGGATCATATGGTGTCCCTGATCCGGGATCTGCAAGAGCTCAGACACGAGTCCCTGGTACAGGCCCTGTTCCGGGACAGCGCCGGCGGGATGCCGGCGCCTGAACTGACTCGCAACCTCAAGAACCTGCTGGCCCGTATCGGCTGGAACCAGCACCTGGAGGACACAGCCACCATGTCGGCATGGGCGCTGGGCCCCGACAACCCCAGGAAGGCTCTCAAGTCCGCCGCGGTGACCCATCTGAGCCATATCCTCAAGATCGACCTGGCCTGCCACCTCCTCGGACTCGACTTCCGTACCCGGGTCGAGAGAGCCCTCGGCTTCCGGTGGCAAACCTATACCGGGGAGCCCGATCTAGGACGTATCGTGGCAGAGGTAGTCCTTCCTGCACCCAGAAAGGTGGTGGGAGAGGTGACGTTCCAGTTCACTCAGATTGTGGGCGTCGAAGGTTCCGTGAAGTCCCTGCCTTTCACCCTCGACCTGCCGGATCCATCGGGCGTCACTCGGGTGCTGATCACACTTCTGCTTCGCGGCGCCCAACCCGACGGACTGACGTACTGCAGCTTCGGGGGCAAAGGGGGACTCCGGCTCCTCATGCCCTACTTGACCGGGGCGTCCACCCTGGACGACGTGGCCGTTACCCGGGCAATCGATCCGAGCTACATCGCCGAGGGACCCAACACCTTCTTCATCCAGTTCGGGACGCTGCCGGGCTGCATCGCCACTCACGCAACGGTGCGGGGAATCCGGATACGCTACGAGTAAGACCGGCGGCCCCTTAGGACCAATGCCCATGAATTAGTGGAAGGAATGTTTGAAAACAAGGGCTCTGCCCTCGAACTCCCGCCAGGGGCCAACGGCCCCTGGACCCCGATGAACAGGTCAAGCTCTCGTATGTCATTCAAGTGTTCATCAGCACTCTCAGTTGCACCAGTCCAATTGGGGGTTTGGGGGAGCTGGCTCCCCAAACGGGGTGT
>JAJFLN010000747.1 GCA_021772705.1 Candidatus Cloacimonadota bacterium
CGCCTCCGGGCGGCCTACTGCAGCGGTCAGTGGAACGTCCTTCACAAACAGCGCCGGCAAAAGCGTATGCAAAACCTATCCAACCTCAAGCGAGCGGCCTGACGCTGACGCGAAGGGGACCCCCTGGGTGACATGCACCCCTCGAGGTCGTGGCTCGTTGACTCCACGTTGCATTCATGATACTTTTCCCCGTCCCCTTCCCGCGGGTCGGGAAGGGGGCGATGTTTTGATTTGCCTCAGGAGGCATGTTCATGATTGCCGTCATTGCAACCGGTGGAAAGCAGTTCAAGGTCGAGGTTGGCCAGACCCTCCGGATCGAGAAGGTCGAGGCCGAAGTGGGCGGGGAGATCAGCCTGGACAAGGTGCTGCTCACCACCGCCGAGGGACAGGAATCCAGGATTGGAGCGCCGACAGTCGAGGGCGCCGTGGTCAAGGCCAAGGTTCTGTCTCATGGCAAGGGCAAGAAGGTCCTGAGCCAGAAGTTTCGTCGCCGAAAGCAGTTCCGGCGCATTCATGGCCACCGTCAGCCCTACACAGAAATCGAGATCACCGACATTCAGGTCTGAGTCGGTCGTCACGGCTACACGCCGATGGGTTGAACCATCGGTGCAGGCCTGTTCCGGATGGGATCGGCCTTCGCCGGTGCTCAGCAGGAGAGAGAGATGGCACATAAAAAAGGACAGGGCAGCAGCACAAACGGTCGCGACAGTAATTCCCAGCGACTGGGTGTGAAGCTTTACGGTGGCCAGACCGCCCGAGCTGGCAACATCCTTGTCAGGCAGCGGGGGACCCGGATTTACCCAGGTGCCAACGTCATGCGAGGCAAGGACGATACGCTCTTTGCCACAGCCGACGGGATCGTTGAATATCAGAAATTTGGCCACAAGAGAAAGCGCGTCGCCATTCTCGTCAACGCCCCGGCAGCCGCGGCTGTTGCCGCCGCCAAAGTCGCGCCAGAGCCGCCCGCTCCGGTCGAGGCCGCGGGGGATGCTCCCGAGACTCCCGAATCGGAGAATCCACCCGCCTGAAGAGGGCCAGTACTCCCAGGGTGAATCATCGACACATCCAGGCGTGCTGCTCCCGGTGAGGAACCTCAGGATCTTACGTCTGAAAGGTACGGACCGGGTCGAAACCATCCGGGTCTCGTCCCCCCAGAAAGGATGACAGGTTGAAGGTCGAGCCGAAAGGGCCCCTCGGACTGCCCATAGCCCGGGAAGGATTGCCGTTCATCCTGATCGGGCTGCTGGCAGGAATCTGTCTCTACCCGCTTTCCTCCTGGCTAGGCGGCTTGCTCTTGGTCTTCGGTCTGTTCAGCGTGTTCTTCTTCCGTGATCTGGAGAGGAACGTGCCCCTGGGCGACACTCTGATCGTCTCTCCAGCCGATGGAAAGGTCATTGAGATCGTCGAGGTCTCGGAGCCGTCCTTCCTGGGCGGACCGGCACAGAGACTCAGTATCTTCCTTTCCGTGTTCGACGGACACATCAACCGGGCTCCCATTGCCGGACGTGTCGCCTACAGGTATTACTGTCCCGGCGAGTTCCATGCAGCGTTCCTGGACAAGGCGTCAGAACAGAACGAACAGCTCAGTATCGGCCTCGAGAAGGGTGAGTTCCGCTGCCTGGTCAGGCAGATCGCCGGTCTGATCGCCAGGCGGATCGTCTGCCGCTCCGAGGTCGGCGACGATCTGGATTGCGGGGAGCGGTACGGCCTCATCCGTTTTGGTTCCCGGGTGGACCTGTTTCTGCCTCCCGGGACTTCAATCTCCGTCGGACCCGGTGACCGGGTCAGGGCTGGCGAAACCGTTATCGGGGAGATCAGTTGAGGGGCATCTACATATTCCCGAACCTCTTCACGGCCGCCAACCTGGCCTTCGGGTTCTGGGCCATTGCCCTGCTGATGACCGATGATCCGTCCCAGGTGGCCAAGGCGGCCTGGTTGATTCTCTTCGCCAACGTCTTCGACACCATGGATGGTCGAGTGGCGAGATGGACCAAGACTCAGTCACGATTCGGAGTCGAATTCGATTCCCTGGCGGACCTGGTGGCCTTCGGCGTGGCGCCGGCCTGCCTGATGCTCGAGGTCTCTCTCAGGCACTTCGGTCGTCTCGGATTTCTGGCGGCCCTGCTCTACGTGACTTGCGGGGCTCTCAGGCTGGCCCGGTTCAACGTCATGGCCAACGCCCCGTCGAGCCCCTCTTACTTCCTGGGGTGCCCGATTCCCGCCGTTTCCACATTCCTGGCTTCCATGGTCCTCTACGACCTCAGCAACACTGGGGTCATGTTCTCTGACCGGGCTTACCTGGTCATGACCGCTGTTTGCGCAGTCCTGATGGTCTCGAACCTGCCTTATCCCAGCGCCAAGAAGTCCGAATCGGGTAGGCTGGTTGCCAAGATCGTCCTCCTGAGTCTCGTCCTGGTCGCCATGCTGACCTACAAGCAGGACTTCATCTTCCTGGTTGCAGCCAGCTACCTCGCCTCGGGAATCGTCTGGAAGCTTGGCCGATCTCTGGCGCGTCTAGGCGGATTGCTCCACAGGCGAAACAAGGACGTTCCCGCCAAGCAGGCGGGCCACTGATAGATGAATCCGCTGGGAATCTCTCTCACGGGCTGTCTCGTTCCCGGTCTGGGGCACATGATCCTGGGACTCCGAAAACGGGGTGTGGCCCTCTTCCTCATCCTGACGGCCATGTTCCTCTTCGGCGTCACTCTGCATCCCGACGCAGACAATGGGGGAGGGTTCTTCGGCAAGTACAAGAAGAACATCTTCAAGTCCTATCAGGGCCGGGAGGCTGCCTTTCAGCAGACCGATCGGGGCCGGGACATGGAAGGTCCCATCGACAAGGCTTGGCGGTTCGTCTTCATCTACGGTTACCCGTTCTTCGTGGGAATCTTCGATTACCTGGCGGGCTACCTCTGGCAGGGATCGGAGTTCGTCGAGGCCGTGCTTCCCTATGAACGCTCCGAGATTCCCGTGGCAGCCAAGGATATCGGAGATTGCTTCGCCTTGCTGGCCGGATTACTCAACCTGCTGGCCATCATGGATGCCTACGATCTGGCCGTGAACCGGCGGACTCTGGAAGAAGCGGCCAGTTCTTTGGAGGCTTCGGCTTGATCAGCGCCGGGTTCGCTCTGGCGTCGCTTCTGCTGGCCTGTCTCTGCATCGCCGCTGTCTATGCATTGATCTCGGGCCAGCGTCCCGGCAGGTTCGGACGGGAGCTGCTCGTCGGATTCGGTCTCATGGTCGGCGGCATCCTCGTCCTGGCCGGGGTCATCGAGTTGTTGCCCGTCATCTTTGGCGGCGCCTGAGGTCCCTTGACCAGGCTGCCGATGGCTGGATCGAGATCGTTCCCGGCATGGAGGCTTCCTGCCGATGGTTGATCCGTGAAGCTTATCGATCGATACATCCTGGGGCAGATGGTGGCGCCGTTTGCCTTCGGTCTGCTGCTCTTCAGCACTCTCTGGCTTGCCCAGATCCTGATGAAGATGATCGACCTCTTCGTCACCAAGGGCGTGGCCTTCACCTCCGTGGTGAAGATCTTCGTCTACTCCCTGCCCGTGGTGCTCACCACGGCGGCTCCGATGGCGGTCCTGCTGGGAGTCTTGATCACCGTCGGCCGTCTCAGCTCGGACTCCGAGCTGGTTGCCATGCAGGCTTCAGGAATCGGCTTTGGCCGGATCGCGACCCCCTTGCTGGGGTTCGGCGCCGCAGCCAGTCTGGCTGTGATGGCCCTCCACGAGTTCGTCGTACCCAGGGCGACTCACCTGAGAGAGAAGACCACCCTCAACGAGGTGGTCCTGGTGCGGCCCTTGCCAAAGATAGCCAAGGACGTCTTCTTCGAGGGGGGCAACAACAGGTTCACCATGTTCGTCCGCCAGTATGACTACCGGCAGGAGCAGATGTCGGATGTGACCATCTTCCAGTTTCCCAGGGACGGCGAGAAGAGCGGCTATCCCAGGGTAACGGAGGCCAGGATCGGCCAGCTCGTCGACCAGGGCTGGAACTTCAAGTCCGGCACGACCCACATCTTCTCCCGTGATGGGCGGCTCCGGGACGACGTGCAGTTCGGTCAGTGGTTCTACCCTGTCGACAATCGTTATGCCGACAAGGTGGACAAGAAGGACCTCTCGCCGAGAGAGATGACCATGGCCCAGCTTCGGGACTACATCGCCGAGAAGGAGAAGCGAGGAGCCAACACCAAACGGGACTGGGTCGAGTATTACTTCAAGGGTGCCTTTCCCATGGCCAGCCTGGTCCTCACCCTGGTGGGAGCGCCCCTGGCAATCGGACGGGGCCGGAGCGGAACCTCCCTCGGAGTGGGCCTCTCGGTCCTGGTTATGTTCACCTACTACATCATCATGGGCGTGGGGCGGACCATGGGGGAGAACGGAAAGCTGCCCCCCATGCTGGCCACATGGAGCGCCAACCTGATCATGGGTGGCTTCGGTGCCATTATGTTCATTCGAGCCGTAAGGCGTTGACCTGAACCGCCTCCCGTCTCGCCGTCACGATCAGAGGCCGGTCTCGGGCCCGATTCAGCGCACTCTGACGGTTCTGCTGTTCGGTGTCCACCACCTGAGGGCCGCTGTCTTCCTGTAGGGCGTGACCGTCACGGTCTCCACGAAGGTGGTGAGATCCCGGGCTTCCAGCTCATCCCCGGAGTCCAGTTTGTCCGATGGTGCGGCAGTGATGACCACCGTCAAGGTGTCCCCCTCCAGGGCAGGGGAGCCCTCTGTCGAGGCAGGCTTCCAGAGGAACCGGACTTCGGAGAAGATGGGGAAGGAGATGGACACCCCGTCCCGCGTGACTCCGTGAGTCACGGGATCGTACAGATAGACCCTGCGGGTGATCGGGAGATCTCCGCCATCGTCGCTGTTTCGATCGTGGACGAAGAATGTGAGCCGGTTCTTCCGGGCTCCAGCGATGCTCTCGACCCGGATGGGGTAGCTCGTTCCGACGTGAGCAGCCTTGAGGTCCGACGCCAGATACTCCAGCAGGATCTGACTCGCCTGTACGGACCGGAGCCGCTTCTCCATCTGGCTTCCCTGGCGGGAGCCGGCGGAGAAGAGGAGGTAAATCGCCCCCAAGACCACGGCGCCCAGGGCGGACATGATGACCAACTCAACCAGTGACAGTCCTCGCTTCATGGCCCGACCTCCTGGCGAGGAATGTACCTGGACTCCAAGCCTAGAGTGGGATGGGATATGATCCGTCGAATCAGGAAGTGGTGCTCCGCTCCGGCCTGTTCGACCGGCATGGCCCAGTCGATCTCCACCACCACTTCCGCCAGCCCCCGTGCCAGGGGGGTCAACGTCACGGACTGCTGGAAGGCGGGGAGCCGGGCTTCGTAGCTGGGCGGCAGATCGAGCTTCAGGTCCTCCGGTGAGATGGCCACCGACACCGCAGTGCCGACGGGTCCAGTCATCAGCGCTTGCAGGTCTCGGGTCGAGAGAAGCTGAAGGATGGTCTCGGCCCGAGTCTGGGCGAGCAGGTGGTACTCGCTGTAATAGGACTCCCGGGTCCCGGAGGAGAGCATGGTCAGTACAGGGACGAAGGCCAGGGCCAGGATGCTGATGCTGACCAGGATCTCGATTGCCGTAAAGCCTCCCAGTCGCCCGCCCTGTCCCCGGGAGCTGTTGATCCTGCCGCCTGTCATCGCTCGATCACCTGATACACCCGCTTGGGTCCGATGGCGGCATAGTAATAGTCGACGAAAGCGCCGTCGGGATCCTCCGGAGATGTCCTCCCCGAGTGATAGCGCCCATCCCGCTCCAAGACGCCTCGAAGGGAGGCGGGATAGGTGAGGTCCCGGAGAATCAGGTTGCCCACCACCTTGGCCGACTCCGGGATGGAGATTCGATTCCGGCTGATGAGAGAGGCGTGAACCTCGCCTTCCACCGTCATCGGCCCGTAGGCGATCACCGTCAGCAAGTCATCGGCTCCGGCGCCTCGGTTGGTGTCCACCAGTCGAACTCTTCCCGTTGCAACCAGCACCAGCAGGCCAGGCAATCGCCTCAGCTCCCGATCCAGGGTGAGTGTCTCCGTTGGATTGTCCACCAGGATCACGCCGTTGAGCCGGCCGAGCCGCTTGCGGAGCTCCAGGAGCTGAGCGCCGACGGGATCGCCTCTCCGCTCCTGGATCACCTGGAAGGCCTTCCGTTTCCATTCCAGGAGGTCGAACTTGTAGTCGAATGACGAGAGCCGGGCGTGACTTTGGCCGCTGTATTCGGCAGTGCGCGTCTGGAAGCCCAGGAGCCATTGCAGGAACGACTTTCGGTGTTCCAGGCCTCGTCCCAGGGCGGCCAGGTAGATCGAGTGGTTTGTCTGGGACGTGAAGTCGTACTCCAGGCGGCGGCGGGCCTCGGACAGCCGGGTGTCGTACCGGTCCCGGTCGGCCTCGAATCGGGACACGGCCTCCGGGAGATCCAGCTCCTTCAGATCGATCCGATCCTGAACCCGGAAGAGGGTCAGATTCTCCTCCTCGAAACGGTGGAGGGATGGGTAGGTGGGAACGTTCAGCTGTTCGTAGCGGACCCGCAGTGGTCCATATGCGGAGGAGGGCCGGATGTCATTCTTCCGGCCATCGAGGCGACGGAGGGTCTCCCGCAGCTCTTCTCTGTAGGACTCCAGCGTTCTCAGGGCCTGGTCCATTCTCCGGTTGGCCTGGGAGGGGTCCAGGCTGGCTCCATCCTGGATGTAGACCGTGGTCTGGTCGAAGGGGCGGGGGGTGGAGATGAGGGCCACCTTCAGGTCCACCGCCGTCTCCACGGTCCGGGAGATCTTCTCCGTCAGTCCCAGGCGAATGCTGGCCCGGGCGCGACAGCGAACCAGTCCGTGCTTCTCGTAGGGCATTCGAGAGAACTGGCCTTGATGGACGATGTCGGCCCGCACGTCTTCGATGAAGA
>JAJFLN010000748.1 GCA_021772705.1 Candidatus Cloacimonadota bacterium
CATGTCCTGAGCTACGCCGAAGGGGATGAATGGAGCGGGCGGCCATATCGTCTGAGCCATCTGTCGAAGCATGTCCTGAGCCACGCCGAAGGGGATGAATGGAGCGGGCGGCCATATCGTCTGACCCTTCGGCAAGCTCAGGAGAGGGGCCGGTCCGCGAAACGACGTTCTGTGCCTCGAAAAGCTCGGCACGAACGGATAAGGAAGGAAGCGTTAGGACCACCGCACTAGAAGGGCAGATTCATCCCTGAGGTCAGGGCGCCAAGAGACTGCTCCTGTGCGTCTCGGGCCTTCCGGATGGCCTCGTTGACGGCGGCGAGGACCAGGTCGGACATCATCTCCGGATCTTCCGGGTCGATGCAGTCCTTCTCGATGACCAGGGACAGAAGCTCGAACTTCCCGTTCACCTTGGCCGTGACCATGCCTCCGCCGGAGGCTGCCTCGTAGGCGGCCTCTTGGAGCTTCTCCTGCTCCTCCATCATCTGCTTCATCATCTTCTTGGCGTCTTTAAGCTGCTTTCCCATCGGGCCTGTCATCTTGGGGCCTCCTTGACTCTTTCCGTGTGTCTCCGCCGCCCTGAACCGACAAGGGCAGCCGTATCCTGCGACCGGACCCGTTCAACCGGGCGCCTGGCAGGGTAGCACAGGTCACTCCCCCTTCACTGCCCAGAGGGAGGAGAATCTGCCTCGGCCCTGGCCTTCAACTCCAGCAGGGCTCCTGTGATCTCCTGGGCCACATCCTTCAACCGGTCTCGTGTGAGAGCCCCACTCTCGCCCGGATAGCTGAGAGGCATGCCCAGATGAATCACGAGTCGCTGCCGCCATCGGGGGACCCAGGTTCCCCTGGGCCACATCTGATAGGTTCCCTCGATGTAGGCCGGCACCACCGGGACTCCGGCTCGCAACACCAGCAGCGCCGAGCCCGGCTTGGCCTGGTGAATCTCGCCGTCCGGTGTCCGGGTCCCCTCAACGAAGATCCCCAGGACACGCCGGAACTCTGTCAGGTACCGCAGCGACTGCTTCAGGGCGGACCGCGAAAACGACCCACGGCGGATGGCAATGTTGCCCACCAGACGGCTCGCCCGTCCCATCACAGGCACGTGGTGGAGTTCGTCCTTGGCCACGAAGTAGGTGGGGAAGGGCAGGGAAGCCCAGATCAGCGGCACATCCAGATAGGACGAATGGTTCATGGCCAGGATGAAGGACGAATCCCCGGGGAGGTTGGCCATGCCTCGAACCTCGTACCGGGTGTTCAGAAGAGTGAACGCCGTCCTGGCGAGAAAGCGGACAATCTCGAAGTGGCTGTTCCGGGCCGCCAGCACCGCTGCGGCCGGTTCTGGACTGACCTTCAGACCGGCGTTCACTGACCCGCGCCGAGACTCTTGACGTTTTCAGGGTTGGCGAAGAAGCGAGTGTAATAGAAGTAATACTTCTCGGTCTTCTTGTTGAGCTCGGCGTATTCCTTCTGCAGCTTGCTCAACTTCTCCTGCAGCTCCTCTGCCTTCTGACGTTCGGCGTCCAGCTGGTTCTGCAAGGACTCGATCCGGGCTTCTTCTGGCGTGGGACCATCGTCGGCGTTGGAGTCCGAGCCGTGAGTGACCTGTCCACCACCGTAGCCATCGCCGCCGCTGTTTCCCCCTGAAGAGGAGCCACCATAGCCGCTGCCTCCGCCCGAAGAGGAACCGCCGTATCCGCCGCTGCCGCCACCGGAACTGGAGCCTCCGTAACCCCCGCCGTAGTTGACCTGGCCGGATCCCCAGTATCCACCGCTGCCGCTAGATCCGGACTGACTGGCGCGCTCGGCGGCCAGGACAGCCTCGATCTTCCGGATCTCTTCTCGGGCGATGGCAGCCTGGGGTGAACCGGGCGCCACGGAGAGCACCTTCTCGTAGTGCTTCAGGCTGTCTTCCCCGTATCCCTTGATGTTGTTGATCTCCGCCAGCTTGAAGTTCAGAGTCAGATCGTCCGGGTAGCTCTCCAGGCTGTTCTGGAGCGATATCAGCGCGTTGTTCAGCAGGCCTTCGTCGTTGAGGGTCAGGATTCTCGAATCGGCGGCGTAAGCCCGCATGAACTGGTCCACGGCTCCAGCGATGTCCTTCGCCCGATGGAGCTCCAGTGCCTGGGCGAATGCATCCCGAGCCTCTTGAGCGATCTCACTCTGGGCCAGGGCGGGTGAACCGGAGACCGCCAGCAGCAGGCAAGCCCCGGCGAGAAGGCCAAGGATTCGCCGGGGGAGTAATCCGAGGACTCTCCGGTACTTGCGGTACTTGGACTGGGGTGTGTCGCTCATGAGGTACGCTCCTGCCTGGGGCCCGATGGCTGCCGGGTCGCTCCAACTGGTCTCGAGTCTGAATTGTCACAGTATATGACCTTCGCATGCCGGGCCGTGTGCCGGAATTCTCCATTACTCCACTGGCCCCTCAGCGCTCGAAGAGCAGCGCCTCCGGGAGTCGGGGGTCTGCCTGTGTACTGGGGCTGAAGAGAGTTCTGCCCAGTCCGAACCGGGTTGGATAGGGTTTGTTCGGGTCATGGGCTCTCTCGAGGCTGATGCCCGTGAAGTCGGCGTAGCTGCCGATCGAACCCAAGGTATAGAGTAGCAGGCAGAGCGTGTAGGGCCCGCCGCTGGAGGGGGTCCCGAAGTTGAGGGCCTGGCTGAAGCGGGTCCACCGTTCGGCCCCGACATCCAGGATGCCCGCCTGGAAGATCGGCGGCTTGTCCTGAGCCTGATCCACCAGCAGCCCGTTCTTGTCCAGGAGCTGCAACGTGATCTGAGCCGCGTGTACGTCCTGAGAACCGGGGGAGGTCCGGACGAATCCCGAGAGCACGTACCAAACATCGCCCATGGACACGCCGATCGACTCGGCTTGAGGATCGCCGAAGGCGATTCGCTGAATCACCGTGGCGCCCGGGGCGACCCGTGGGTTGAAGATGCGGCGCTTGGTCTTCCCCGGGTTGGAGCCCAGATCGAGCAGGTGGGGACTCGAGTCCAGGGTGCTGACCAGGACCTCGTAGTTTTTCCGCACAGACTTGGCTGGCGTGAGAAAGGCCGGGTCCGATGCCAGAACACGGATGATCTCCTGGTGGCCGTCGCCTCCGCTGCCATCGCTGAAGCGATCGCTGGTGGAGTAGGGAACACCGTCGCCGTTGGTGTCCCAGGTATAAATGTTGTCCCTCGGAAACCGGAGTGCACCCAGCCCGCTGTTGTCCTGGTATCGCAGGAGGATGATCTCCTCCCCATCGGGAGACCAGCTCGGCGACGCCAGGCTCCACATGCTCTCCGTGCTGTCAGCCAAGTACAGAGGGTGGTTCGGATGGGCGAACCGGAGCAGGGCCGTCGGCGTTCCGTTGGTCAGCAGGTCCTTTACGAAGAGCGTCTCACTGATGATGGACCCGGAGTCGGCCAGGCCGGGTTTGACCGATCGAAGCCGCTCCTTACCGATGAAGGCCAGCCGGGTTCCATCGGGGCTCACAGCCGGGTAGTAGTACTCGAATCGGGTCGTCACCCCATCAATGTTGCCCGGCTCCATTCCCTGTATCTCGGTCTGGACCCCTCCGTCACGAGTCACCCGGTAGATGGAGGAGCCGTGGGTCGCCAGTGAGGGGGCCTCCTGGATCTCCCGCTGGTAGTAGATGTACTTCCCGTCCGGTGACCAGGCGGGGGCTCGCTCCTGACTGAGGTTGGAGTCGGGAGTCAAGACCCGGATCGGCGGGTCGACGGAGCCGCTGACGCTGGCGATGACCAGATCCGTATTGTCGATGGGAAACAGCGTTCCATCTGGCGGAAAGGTGGTGACCCGCCCTCTGCCCTGGGCCATGGCGAGCATGGTGTCGTCGGGGCTGACGGCGGGCTCGATGCCGGTGGTGACCCTGACCGTCGTGGCCGATCCTCCCCGGAAAGGCACCTTGAAGATGTTGACCGGCTGCTCTCCCGGGATCGCCGAGCGAGCCTCCCGTCCAACCCAGGTTTGCCCTCGAGGAGACCAGGAGGGCTCGATGTTATCTCCGTGGGAGGCGCCGGGAACCGTCGGCTGCAGCCTGGAGATCATGAACGTGCTCTCTCCGTTATCGAAGAGAATGTTGTTCGTTCTGGCCGGAGGCTCGATCCGGAGCCATTGGCCACCGAATCGGTTGTCGCCCTCGAAGTGCTGGTTCCTCATGACGAACTCGCGCCAAACATCGGGATCGAATCGATTCTGCTCCCCCGTGTCGATGATCGACACGTTGGCCGCCGGGAAACTCCAAACAGACCTGGGAGGGCCGATGGTGGGGGAATGCAGAGTGTCTCCCGAGCTTCCCGCCAACGAGCCCTCGGCACAGTCGCCGGTGGTGTCTACCTGAGCCACGATGGGTGCCTTGCCGAGTCCCCGGTCGGCTCCGTCCACGTGCACCAGATGCAGCTTCGTCTCACCGTCGGAGGATACAGCGATCCGGGTGCCGGCCCGGGATACGGAGAAGCTCGTGGGAAGCAGGTTGGCGACGGAGTAGGGCTGCCCGACTCCATCGTCCAGTCTTCGGCGGAAGAGTCCCGGTGGATCCGCGGACCGGCTGACTGCCAGCCAGTTTGTGGCGATGGCCCGACTACCCTGGACTGAGGAGGGGAGCCAGGCGATCTGCGTCACGTCCTTTCCTCCCCCAACCGGATCCAGAGCCCGATCCGTGAGTGTGGTCAGATCCAGCAGATGCAGAGCGTTGTCAGTTCCGGAGTAGACCAGCTGGCCTGCGCCGGAGTAGGGCGACCAGACAGGTGTGACGGGCCGGGCGGGAATCCTGTTGGGCAAGCTGCCTCCCGGGCTCCTGATGCCCGAGGGATCGATGGTCCTGGAAGATCGATTCGCGTCTTCCTGGTCGGCGAACCTCTCGTCTCCCAGGCCGAACCTGAACCGATTGAGATAGTTTGTGGGCTCCTGGGCACCGGCGGTGAAATCGACACCGAATGAACCGTACTCCTGGATGCCCATGAAGGTGCTTCCCCCCGATTGCCCAATGTAGGCCAGGAACCTGCCGTTGGGAGACCAGGCGGGGTTCGAGACCTTCTCCAGATCGAATGGAAACCGATAGGCCGGCGTGTCTTCCCGCAGCCCCTTGACCTCGAAGACATTGGTCCCGGCGTTGCGATAGAGCACCTGATTTCCGCTGGGCGTCCATCGGGGCGTATCGAAGGACTGGCCCGTCCCGGTGGTGATCTTGGTCTGAGACCTCCCATCGCTGACGTTGGCCGCCCATATCTCCGAGCTCGTGCCCTTGTGCTTGACGTAGAGGAACCGGCTCCCGTCGGGGGAGATTTGCGGATCACGCAAGTCGGTCAAGGGGATAGAGATCAGCGCCTGGGCAGGCACGGGAACCCCCAGGGCGCCGGTCTTCCAGATCTCTTCGCGATCACCGGTGACCTTGACGAAAAGAATGTCGAAGGGGTCTTCCTCGTACCCCTCCTTGTAGGCATCTGAAGCGAAGGTACCATTCCGGACCATGTTGTACGACAGGCTCCAGTAGACCCCTTGCTGGGACGTGGAGTCGTACCACTGATTGATGGGAACATAGGGGTCCCTCGGTATGGTGGAGAGGAAGCTGGCTCGCTCTGATCCGTGGGGCACCGAAAGGGCCGTCAAGCGAGTCTTGACGAACTCCTCGGTGGTCAGGACCGTTCCGGCGCAGAGGTCTCCCACGGTGGTATAGAGAATGTAGGGCTGAGACCGGACGGCCCGGCGAATCTCCGAGAGCTGGGTGTCCAGCTCCTCGGATCGGGAGAGCAGGGCGTAGTTGGAGAAGTCGGGAGAGGACTCGACCAGCAGGTAGCCCGTGATGGCGACGGCCACCATGGTGAAAATCATGATGAAACCCGATCGCCCCAGGGCCTTCCTGAGTGCCGGTAGAGTCACGACTCCGAACCTACCGCGGCTGGTGGGAACGCCGCGAGTCCATGCGCCGTTTCAGCAACTCCAGGGCCCCGGCGGCAGCGTGCCGGACCTTCTCGCTGAAAGCGCGGTTCCCGGTACCGTCCGGGTCGGTGCCCTCTTGAATGCGGGTCAGAGCTTCCTCGGCCAGGGGCGTTGAGCCGTTGTAGCCCAGGCCCAGTACGGCCTTCTCGACGATCTCCTCCGAGGAGTCCCGCAGGGCTTCCAGGAGCAGGCTCTCGACCTGGGGAATCTCGACCTTGCTCAGCAGATAAAGTGCGGAGTCCCGGGTCCACTCGTCGGAGCTGGCCAGCATCTCCCGGATGCTCTTCACCACTTCCTCGGGGTGGAACATCACCAGCAGCCGGGCCGCGTTGGCTCGAATCCGGTTGTCCCGATCCGCCAGGTAGGGCATGACCAGAGGCACGGCACGGGGATCGCCCAGAATCTGGAATCCCTCGATGGCGTTGGCTCGAACACGGCTGTCGCTATGTTCCAGGAACGCCTTGATCTTGAAGAAGGCATCGCTTCTCTTGAAGTACGCCAGGTACTTGGCCAGAGTGGCCAGGACGTGGTCGTGCTTCTCGCTGTCAGCATGGGCGGCCAGCCGCTGGTAAGCCTGGTCGTCGGGCTCCTTGGTCAACTCGATGATCGCCTTGATGCGAATCTTGTAGTCGATGCTGTTCAGCTCGTAATACCAGTATTCCCGGCTGCCGTAGACGTAGGTCGGCGCCTCGGCTGGTTCGTCGGAGATGGCTTCCTCGAACTCGTGGGGCAGGATGATCCCGATGTCCCGGATCTGGGTCATCTTCTTCAGCCGGGCAAAGGCCTTTTTCCCGTAGTACCTGACGGCGACGGACTTGTCGTTCAGATGTTCCTTCAGGATCTTCAGGAACCTGGGCACCTGGGAACCATCGAAGATGGGCACCGTCAGGATTTGACGGACCGCTTCGAGACGGGTGTCCTCGTCGCCTCCGTGCAGCCTCTGTTCGAGGACGTCGTAATCTAACCGGTCTTCCACCGCCGAGGTGCCTCCAGATGAGCCTGATCCGGGCATTTCCCGGTTCCATCGCCGATTATACTGAACCGCTCCCCGTCGGGCAAGGAAGGTGGGGGCACGGGGTGCATGTCACCCAGGGGGTCCCCTCCTCCGTTCGCCCCACTATGGATGCCCGCATCCAGGACGACTGAATGGCCGAGTTTTCCCGATCCGTTCGTCCTGAGCCTGTCGAAGCATGTCCTGAGCTACGCCGAAGGG
>JAJFLN010000749.1 GCA_021772705.1 Candidatus Cloacimonadota bacterium
GCTCGCTTCGTCTGTGCCATGATCCTCATCGATGACACCGGGAAGGAACATCACTTCCAGGGACACTGCACGGGACGCATCACCTGCGAGCCCAGGGGTGAGGGTGGATTCGGATTCGACCCCGTCTTCCTGGTGGATGGCGGCCGGCGCACCATGGCCGAACTCTCCATGGAAGACAAGAACCAGATCAGTCATCGAGCCAGAGCCCTGAGACAACTACAAGACTGGTTCGAAGGAGCCGATGGAGAGAGCTGATGGCATTCGACGAAGGACTCGCGTCCCGTGTTCGCAAGGTACTGGAACGTAAGAAGGGAATCACGGAACGCAAGATGTTCGGGGGCCTGGCGTTCATGCGCCACGGCCACATGTGTTGCGGCATCGAGAAAGAGGACCTGATGCTTCGGGTCGGCCCCGATCAGTACGACGACTGTCTCGGCCAGCCCCACGCCCGGGTGATGGACTTCACGGGCAAGCCCATGAAGGGCATGCTCTACGTGGCGGCCCGGGGCATCTCAGAGGACGAGCAGCTACAGTCCTGGATCGGCCAGGCGCTCTCCTTCGTCGACACCCTCCCGCCGAAGTAGACCGGCTTCGGCCCGGCGCATCAGCCCTCTACTGGCTTTGGCCCAATGGGGGCAATTTCCGCCGGAGCCGCTCGATCTGGGACCGGGCCGTGGTCAGTGTCTTCTCATCGCCCTTCCAGGTCTCGAGGAACCGTTCGTAGGCAGCGATGGCATCGGCGTGACGGCCCACTCCCTCCAGGGCCCGCGCCATGTTGAAGAACGTCCCGGCGTAGCCAGGCTTCTTCTTCGCCGCAAGCTCGAACTCCGTGATGGCCTCGGCGTACTTCTGCTGCTCCAGCAGGATGACGCCCAGGTTGTTGTGGATCTCACCGTAATCGGACTTGATCTCCAGCGCCTTGCGATAAGCGGTCTTGGCCTCGTCGTACTGCTTCCTGGCTTTCAGGATGTTACCGATTTCGTTGTGACCATCGGCGAAGCTGGGATCGATCTCCGTCAGGCGCCGGAACGCCTCCAGGGCGCCATCGTGATCGTTCGTCCGCTTCAGGTAGGAGCCGAGCAGATACCAGCCCTCCACGAATCGAGGAACGATCTGGATCGACCGGCGGATCACCTTGATGGCCTCGTCGTATCTACCGCTCGAAGCCAGAGCGTGGGCCAGATTGTAGATCACGTTGATCTGGTTCGGGTGGCACTCCAGGGCCTGCCGATACTCGTCGATCGCCTCCTCGGGCTTCCGGAGCATGAAGAGGGCCCGTCCTCTCACCGAGTGAGTCCGGTACTGATAGGGGTTGAACCGGATTGCCTCGGCGACCTCCCCGACAGCCAGGTCGAACTTCTTGTTGGCCATGTGAACCGCTCCCCGTCGATAGGCAGCGTTGGAGCGGATGATGGTCACCTCCCGGTAGCCCAGGAGCAGACAGAGGATCGCGATGGAGACTCCCACAAACTTGCCCCCTGGCAAGGTCCGGTGTGTGATCTGACCTTCCGGTGATCCCGTGACCAGGATCGCGCCCAGGATCCAGAAGTAGGCGACCCCGGGCGCCAGATGCAGGGGATAGGCGAAGACCCCATCCACCAGGGCGGCCAGGATGGAGAGGGAGACGTGGAAATTCCGGGACGACGTGGCCGGGACGGCTCTGCTCGTTCCGGCCCACTCGGGCCAGGCGAGGCGCAGCAAAGTGAACACGACCCACAGGGCTGCCAGGGCACCCAGAATCCCGGACTCCGCCGTAATCTGCACCAGGTCATTGTGGGGGTGCTCGGCCTGGCTGCGGGTGTTGAAGGTCGGGTCCGCGAAGAGGGCCGAAGAGTAGAGCGGGTAGTGGATGTACCAGTTCCGGGGACCGACGCCGAGGATGGGATTACTCTTCAACATGGGAAGGGAGTTTGCCCAGAGCGCCCGTCTCACCGCATAGGAGTCCTGGGTTGCTTTGGCAGCCGCTGCCAGCGTGCTCACGGCGCCGGCCTGGCTGTCGTGCAGAAGCGAGGGAAGCTGGACGAACAACCCCCAGACCAGGACCAGGCCGATCCCCCAGGGCAGGGCTCCCCGCAGCCGCCCTCTCAGCGCCGGGGTCCGGATGATGCGCCAGCCCACCATCCCGAGAACCACCAGTGCCGTGATCCAAACAGCCTTCGTCTTGCTGATGAAGAGGAAAGCCAGGACCCCTGCGGCCAGGATCAGGTGGGGGCCGCGATAGCTCCACTGCTCGATCCGGTACAGGATCAGGGGCAGGACCATGGCGATGTACTCCGCCGCCATGTTCTTGTTGCCGAACACGGAGGCCGGAGCGATCACCTGCCGAATGCCCAGCCAGTCGGTGCTGTAGCCAGCATACTGATAGAGACCCAGGCCCGTGGCTATCGTGCCGGCGCAGATCGCCGCCGAGATGAATCGCTCCGCCATCCGGTCCGTCAATCCCCGGACGAGCAACAGCAACATCAAGATCGCCGGCAGCCCCTGCTGCAGCAGGCCGTCCAGGGCATCGTTATCGTTGAAGGCCTTGAAGCAGGACAGGAACAGGACGAAGCCGTAGGCTGCCGCCGGCAGAGTGATGACACTCTGAGGCCAGCGAACCCCGCCCACCTTCCAGGATGAATGCAGGGCATGGACGCCCAGGAAGGTCAGCACCAGCAGGTTCAGGAAGAAACGCTTGGGCAGATCGTACAGATCCAGCGCCGCAGTCAAGAAGCCGAGGGGGACAAAGGCTACGAGATAGAGGAAGATGCCGTGCCAGACAAATGGCGCCGAGGACCCCCGCCTTTCGGCAGCGCCCTTTGGCTGCGTCTTCTCCTGTCTCCTCTTCTTGGCCATCCTGGAACGGCAACAGGATATAGCACCCCGCCAACAGGAGCGAGAAAGAACGGATCGCCGCCATCCGTTCACCCTACTATGGATGCCCGCATCCATAGTGGGGCGAACGGTTTTATGGACAGGCATCATATGTAAAGGAAACAGCGGACCACCACACTATTGTTTCATCCATGTTGGGACGGCAGGCGAGCGCCGGTGAGTGACTCAGGACGAGCGGGATGAAGGCGGTTCGAGAGCAAGATCACGAGAGAGCCGCACCGGGACCTCCCGAGGGCAGTGGGCAACTGAAGGCGCCACAGGGCCTAACAAATCGGGGCTCCGGACTCGATAACTGTACGGAGCGACCAGCTCCCATGCTACCTGCACGGCTGTCCTCATCCCCAGATGCAGTTCATCGTCGACACCTTCATCACGTTCCTGATCCTGCTCAGCGCCTTCGTCTTCTGCGAAGGAATGAAGAGCCAGGTTCCGGCGCGCGGCAAGAGCCCTGTCAGCACCGTCGAGGCGGCGGCAGAACAGCTGGTCTCCCCGAGCCCGGAGCTGGAGGACAGCAGGGTCGACGAACCGCAACGCCAGGAACTTCTCCGAGGGCGCCCGGTCCTGTCGGCCTCCCTGGAGAGGCTGCAGCTCGCCTCCGGTACCGAAGATCTGGCCATACTCCTGGACTTCACCACTCCCGTCACGTGGCAATCGGAGTACCAGAGAATCGGGAATCGATTCGAGCTCATCCTCTCTCCCGTCTCACGAAAGAGCCTCTTCTCGGAGTCCCGCAAGCTCGAGCCGCTCTTCGATCACGTGGAGGTGGAGACCGGGGACCGAAACCTCCACAAGCTGGCGATGGCCATTCCGAAGGGTTTCTCGCCCTCCCCCAGAATTCGCAAGGGTCAGGGACTCGGCAGACTGCTGCTCCTGGACTTCATCAAGGACCCGGCGCGTGCCCGGGTGCCTGCCCCCATTTCCGTCAAAGGCGGTGTGCTGAAGCAGCGAGAGGCATCGAAAGTGGGCCGGGGACTGAACTTCAATCAGTATCGCTGGACCCCGGCACGAGGGGGCGGCTCCGACGTTCACGTCCATCGCCTGGACGCCACCGGCGGCGGCTACGAACTTCAGCTGGGTCTGGCCCACGGCCACATTCACTCCCGGGATCCCCTCTCGGCCATCGCCGCCGATACCGATGCCATCGCCGGTGTCAACGCGAGTTTCTTTGCCATCGGCGGAAATGGAGATCCCCTGGGTCTTCTCATCGATCGAGGCCGGCTGCTGGCGGCTCCGATGATGAACCGGGCTGCCCTGGGTCTGTTCCCCGGCAACCGCGTCCTGGTCGGAAATCCGGAGTTTTCAGGGCGAGTCGGCACCGATGAAGGAGAGATGTTCATCGACGGCATCAATCAAGGGCGAAAACGGGGCAAGCTGATCCTCTACACGTCGGACTACGGCGCCAGGACCGGAACGACGGGGAAGGGAATCGAGATCGCCGTGGAGCGAGACCGGGTCGTCCGGACCGGCTCCAGAGATCTGAAGATCCCGGCAGAGGGCTACGTGGTCAGCTACAAAGGAGAAGCGCCATCCGTACTCAGGAGTCTCGAGAAGGGCGACAGCATGACCTACCAGTACGGTCTGACTCCTCCCTGGAATCAGGCATCCGTCGCCGTCGGAGGCGGGCCCAGGCTGGTCCGGGACGGCAAGTCCGTCGACGAGTTTGCCGCAGAGGGTTTCAGCAAGAACTTCAGCCGCCAGGACGCCCCCCGGACCGCCGTGGGTGTCACCGCCTCGGGAGAACTCCTGCTCGTCACCGTCGACGGCCGGCAAGCCGGTCGAAACGCTGGCGTGTCCCTCAAGGAGCTTTCACGAATCCTCGTCAGTCTCGGAGCCCAGCAGGGGATCAACCTCGATGGAGGCGGGTCCACCACATCCTGGCTCGACGGCAAAGTGATCAATCGTCCTTCCGACGGACGAGAGCGAAAGATCAGTACCGCTCTGGTGGTGGTCGAGCGTCCCGAGACTCGTCTGGCGGCATCGGACTTCCTGCCCGATCAGGGTTGAGCCCGCAGGCGTCGTCAGGGGCCCAAAGAGGCCGGGACTGTCCGGAGAATCGCCCTGCGGGTGAGCATGCTAAGCTCCTGCCGCCATGGATGACGATCAACAGATGGGAAGATCCGCCTTTCTGCGCAAGGGGCTGGCCTACCTGCTCGGCAAGGCAGCGGAGGGAGTGGAGAGTGTGGAGCGCCGGGTCCTGCGGCCCCGCTTCCGGCCTCCCGGAGCTCTGCCGGAATCGGAGTTCCTCGCCACCTGCGAACGATGCACGGCCTGCGTCCAGGCCTGTGACCCCGGTGTGATCAACATCTACCAGCCCGAGCAGGGGCTGCCGGTCGGCACGCCCTACCTCAACCCGGAGCAGGGCCCCTGTCAGCTCTGTCCCGAGCTGCCCTGCATATCGGCCTGTCCCAGCGGCGCACTGCAACCGACGCCTCTGGATCAGGTCAGGATCGGCAAGGCCGTCCTCGATCAGGAGCAGTGCATCGCCTACAAGGGCGAGAGCTGTCAGGTCTGCCTCGATGTCTGTCCCCTGCCAGAGAAGGCCATCGAGATGAAGGAGGGACAACCGGTCATCCTGGACAACCTCTGCACGGGATGCGGCGTCTGCTCCTTCGCCTGCGTCACCACCCCTCGGTCGATCCGCATCGTTTCACTGTAGGACGAGTTTCCGAGCAGCGGCAGGGTGTAGTGCCCAGTCGGCCTGCAGAAGGTGTCTGGGAAGAACCGGGGAGGGTGCATGTCCCGTAGGGGGTCCCCTGGCCTATTCCGGATCCGTTCGCCCCACTATGGATGCCCGCATCCAGGACGACTGAATGGCCGAGTTTTCCCGATCCGTTCGTCCTGAGCC
>JAJFLN010000750.1 GCA_021772705.1 Candidatus Cloacimonadota bacterium
CGGATCCGGAATAGGCCAGGGGACCCCCTACGGGACATGCACCCTACGCAGACGGGCCTTGCAGGAAGACCGCTCCTCCTCCTTCCCATCTGTTAGGGTTGTTCCGACACAGTCGAGCGGCTACTTCGAGCCGGTCGACGGACGACGCAAGGAGCGCCCCGCCATGTCCCAGGACCTGCTGACCCGCGCCGAGGCCGCCGGGAGAGCCGTCCGGATAGCCGGGACCGTCTACGACCTGTCTCTCTGGTTCACCTCCCGGGGAGAGGGCTTCCGGGGAGAGTGCCGGATCAGCTTCGACCTGAAGGACAGTCGCGGTGATCTGAGACTGGATCTGGTCTGCGGCACCGTCGACTCCCTGGAGTTGAACGGCAAGTCCCTCCCGGCCGAAGCCGTCCTCTCGGACAGGATCATGCTCCCGGCGTCGGTACTCCAGACCGGTCAGAACCGGGTCTCGGTCCGCTACAGCTCGTCCTTCGACTCCGCAGCCCTGGGGGTCAGGCGACTGAGAGATCCCGCCGATGGCGAGGACTACCTTTACACCGACTTCCAGCCTTTCGGGGCTCATCGCTTGCTGCCCTGCTTCGATCAGCCGGATCTGAAGGGAGTGCTTCGTCTTGCCGTGACGGCGCCGGAAGACTGGGAAGTGGTCGGCAACACGGCTCAGACTTCATCCCTCACCGTCCCAGAGGGAGTGCGTCGCGAGTTCGATCCCACTCCCCCGATTGCCACGGCCCTCTTCTTCGCCGGCGCCGGCCCGTATCAGGTCTTCGTCGACACCGATGCCGAGATTCCCTCTCGCATACTCTGTCGCCAGTCCCGGGTCTCAAACCTGCCTCTCCAGGAGCTTCAGGACCTGACCCGCAGGGGGTTCCGCTTCTTCCAGGACTACTTCGGGATGCCCTATCCCTTCGGAAAGTACGATCAGCTGTTCGTGCCCGAGCTGGACGGGGCCATGGAAAATGTGGGGGCCGTCACTCTGATGGACGATTTCCTGTACCGTTACCGCCCGTCGAAACGGGAGCGGCAGACGCGAGCCGAGACCCTGCTTCACGAGATGGCTCACATGTGGTTCGGGAACCTGGTGACCATGAAGTGGTGGGACGATCTCTGGCTCAACGAGAGCTTCGCTACCTACGTCAGCTACCTGGCTTTGAGTCGAATGCCCGGCTATGAAGACGCCTTTGATGAGTTCCTCTCGGAGCTCAAGGCCGACGCCTATCGCGCAGATCAGCTATCCACCACCCATCCCATATCCGGTGCCGTCGAGGACACGGATATGGCCTTCGGCAGCTTCGACGGGATCACCTACGGTAAGGGCGCCGCGGCCCTGAAACAGCTCTCTTACAGGATCGGACACAGGGCATTCCGTGACGGTGTCCGGACCTATCTGGAGCGGCATGCCTGGGGGAACACGGTGCTGGAGGACTTTCTCAGCGCCCTCGGGCATGCGTCGGGTTACGATCTGGCGCCATGGGCCGGCAGTCACCTCAGGACCAGTGGAGTCAATACGGTCAAAGTGTCAATCCAGTCCAGTTCGGGCCGGGTGGACCGTCTGGAGCTGTCACAGTCCAGGGGGAATGGCGACGCCAGCCTGAGACCCCATCGGGTAGAGGTGGCCATGTATGGTTGCCGTCGCGGCGGCGACGACCCGGAGCTCGGAACTCCTGATGTCATCTCCGTTCTCCTGGAAGGGGAGAGCACTATCGTCGAGGAAGCCATCGGCTTTCCCGAGCCTCGGTTTCTCTGGCCGAACCACGGGGATCACGGCTACCTTCGAGTCTTCCTGGACCCCGGTTCCCTGGATTGGGTCAAGGACAACCTCTGCCGGCTGCCCGATGGTTTGACCCGTCGCGGGGTCTGGATGTCCCTCTGGGAGATGGTCCAGGACGGAAGCCTGAAGCCCGGGTCTTTCCTGGAAGTGGTCCGGGCTCAGGCCCCCCTGGAACGGGACGCCAGGATGCTGCCGGAGATGATCGGCAACGCCGCCAGATGCGTCGCCCATTACCTGCCCTCTCAGACGAAGGCGTCTTGGAACGAGGCCCTCTTCTGGCTGGGGCGGAAGGCTCTCGAGACTGCCGATGCCGGCTCTGATGCCGAGAGAGAGTGGATGCTGTGTGTCATCAAGTCCGCCGCCACGCCGGATGATCTCGAGTGGCTTCAGGATTGGCTCGCCGCGGACGGACAGCTCTCGGCCCTCCAGGATGACGCATCGGTCCGCTGGAAGGCAGTGGTCCACCTGGCCGCCAGGGGCTGCAGAGCCTCCGAGGCCGTGATCACCAGGGAGGTGCAGAGAGACCCCAGCGATCTGGGCCGGAAACAAGCCCTCTGCGCTCAGGCCTCCATGCCCCGCTTGCAGGTGAAGCGGTCCTTCTGGACTCGTTTCCTGGAAGACGAAAAGGCCTCCCTGGATGCACTGCGCACCGCCATGGATGGCTTCCACAGGCGCAGCCAGCAGGACCTGTCCCGGCAGTTCGTGGCTCCCTACTTTCAGGAGCTCCCTCGCATCGTCGCCTCCAGGGACCTGACCTACGCCAGCACCTTCGCCCGGGTCCTGTTTCCCCATGCGGCCCATGACCCCCTGGTGCTGGACCAGACCAGGGATCACCTGGAGGAAAACCAGCACTACTCACCGGAGGTCCGCCGCGTCCTTCAGGAGGCACAGGACGACCTGGAGCGATGCCTGTCTCTCACCGGCAAGCGACCGGCCGTCTGAGAGGCTCAAACCGTGGCGACTCGGAACGCCCCCCGCACGCCGGTGATCTGGCAGGCAGATCGCTAAAGGACTTCCCGATAGACTTCCTCGTTGTAGCCCACGACGATGGTCTTTCCGATCTTGAGCAACGGGGCTCGCAGGTTTCCCGTCGGGCCGAGCATGTGCTCCTCCAGATCCGCATCGGCGGGTCTGTCCTTCTTCATCTCGAACCGGGTCACCTTCTTGCCCTTGCAGACGATGACCAGCTTTGCCTTCCTGGCCATCTCCAGCGCCTCAGCGCTGCCCATCACGTTCTTCCGGGCGTCGACGAACGTGGTGGCTTCGAGCTTCTGGGTCGCAAGAAACTCCTGCGATCTCGTGCAGCTCGTTCAGCCCTTTCGGTGGTACATCCAGTCGATGGTTGTCACGGGCGGCGTATCCTTTCATTCCCTGTCCGCGCCCCAGGCGGGAGTCGCCATCGGTGCGTTTCAGGTCTCCATGTTCCGGGATCCCCTCGGCACAATTCCAGAGTCTATCGCTCCGGTTTCCCGTGGCTGCCATCGCAATAGGGCATCTTCCCCGTCTTCTTGCACACGCAGAGATTCGCTGTCCCGGATTTCTCGGCTGTGAAGCGGTGAGGGGACATGGAGGTTCCCTGATGGGAGCCGTCGCAGAACGGTTGGCTTCTCGACGCTCCACAGGTGCAGAAAGCGTACTTCCTGCCCTCCTCGAGTTCGACAGCCATGGGCCCCTTGGCCCCGGATCGGGAATTGTCGCTCACCCGTGACTCTCCTTTCTGCTGCATCCAGTTTGCTCTCTTGCCCGGCGCCGGAAAGCCCGATCGCCCTGTCTGTCGCTGGACTCGATGATACACTCTATCCCGGCGTGCCCAAGCTCACTTCGAGATCTGAGTCACGAGATCCCTCTGCAGAGGGCCAGGATGGACGAGAGGTCGTGACGCCGATGTGCTCCGCCAGATCCGGGAACATCCCTACGGTTGAGTCTTCAGGCAGTTCCACGAATCGCCCGTCATTAGCTAGGCGCCACGGTGTTTCACCGCCTGGCCGGTCTGATAGTATCGGCGCCATGAAGACCATCGCTATCTGTGCCCTGTCCCTGACTCTTCTCGCTGGTGACCTGGCGGCCCAGGCCGCCGCGGATTCTGCATCGAAGCCTTCCCTGGCCGTCACCTCCTCGGCCATTGACGACGGGATCTACCTCGTCCTCTCAGAGAGAGAGCCCGACAGCCTGGCGGACCCGGTCCCGGATGGGCGGGTTCTGCTGATCTACGACAGCTACATCCTGCAGCCATCGGAGCGAGGCCCTGACGAGTACTTCTTACTCCGTACCGAGCCTGACGTGCCCCTCGAGCTCGGTGAGGCCCCGGAGAAGGGCGTCGACGACAAGGGCCGGCCAAAGCTCCACATCGCCCTGAAGGAGGAGTACGCAACCCTGCTGGAGGAGTTCACCACCGAGAACGTGGGTCGCCGGGTCGCCATCGTCATCGGAGGTCGGATCGCCACGGCCCATGGCATCAAGACTCCCATCGTCGGTGGCCGGATACAGATCACCCGTTGCACTGACAACGCCTGCGAGGTTCTCCTGACGGAGCTGGCGAAGTAGGTCGCTCCTCGATCCGTGGACGACCTACCTCGTTCCCGTCCGGAAACTCCCAATCCGTTCGGCCCGACCCTTCGGCAAGCTCAGGGGAGGGCCAGTGTTGGAGCGGCAGAGGCCCCTCTCCTGAGCTTTCCGAAGGGTCGGGCGAACGGGTTTCCGGACGGAAACTACCTCGTTTCTGTTCAGGATCGCCCCGGCGGATCTCGCTGTGGGTATACTGCTGGCAGCGTCGGCCCAAACCGGTTCGCTGATGCGGCTTCCTTCTCCTACGTGCTCGCTTCACAAGACAATCTTGCTCCGCCAGTCCCGGTGATGGTTCTGGTGATTCTCGGCTTCGTCCTGGGCGCCATGCCGGCAGGGGCGGAGGAGCCGCCTTCAGAGCCCGGCTCGCTCCTGATACTCTCGACGCCCTCCGGGGCTGCGGTCCGAATGGACGGCACGACCTTGCCAGACCTGACGCCGATCTTCATTCCCTCACTTCCGCCGGGGCCTCGGAAGCTCACACTCGAACGTTTCGGATTTCGTAGGGTGGAGCGGCTGGTGGACATGGGGAGCGAGTCCTTGGAAACTCTGGACGTCGAGCTGGATCAGACGCAGGTGGAGCTGCCATGGGATTCCCTCAGGATTCTGCAGGAGATGGCCACCGGGGACGCCACGACCGCCGAGGCGGCCCGGCGGAAGCTCGGCAATCTGGGAGCCCGGGGGATCCCCGGTCTCATCGAGGCCGTCCGATCCGGCGATCCGGTGCTGACCGCCCTGGCCCGGGAGCGCTTGGTCGAATTGGGGGATGGGGCGAGACGTGCCCTGGTCATGGCCATGTCCGACGACGAGGATGGGAACATCAGCAGGTTGGTCGCTTCCTACGGCGTCGCAGTTGTCCCCGATCTGCTCCGGGCTAATCGAGACCTGGATGATGCCGGGGAGCTGTCCCGCCCCATCTCGGAGATTGGAGCCCCGGCCATCCCGTTCCTGCTCGAGGCTCTGCAGCACCGTACCGACAGGTTCCTGGCGGCCCGGGCCCTGGGTTACATGGGATCTGCCGCGGCCACGGTGCTCGTCTCCGCGGCGTCCCACCCCGACCCGTTGATCCGGGAGAGTGTGGCGATGGCGATCCTGGAGTCCGAGGTCCCTGCCGGTTCGGTTGGAGAGATCCTCAAAATCCTACGGGATGATCCAAGTCCGGCTGTTCGAAAGCGGGTCGCAACGGCGATGGAGATCGAGCCGAACCAGCACCGGGGGAGCGCCGAGAGGCTGCACGCCTTGCGCGGTGGTCCGGGACTCACCGAGAGCCTGGCTGCGGCTCTCACCACCTCGGACCCGGCGGCCCGGGAGCAAGCTGCCGACGAACTCGGTCAGATCGAACCACCCACGGTGGAGAGCACAGCGGGATTGATCATCATGCTCCAGACCGACCCCGAGCCTTCGGTCCGGATGGCGGCTGTTCGGGCCCTGAGATATGGGCGAGTGATCGAGTCCGCGGCCGCGCTGGCGTCGGGTCTCGATGACCCGGACCTGGAGATTCGGGTGCAAGTCATGGGCGCTCTCAGCGAGTACGCCGGTGTGCCGGGATGCCAGGAGTACGTGGCCAGGGCCCGCTCGTCTATCTCTCAGCTACTACGGGTTCCGGAACTCAGCTTCTCGGTGCGGCGAAAGGCCTACTGGCTCGTCTCGGATCTGCACGCCTGGGAGGCCGTGGCTATCCTGCGCGAGCGCTTCTCCGATTGCGGCGGGGAGGAGCGTGAACAGATCCTGAGCGCCCTGGCGCGGCTTCGGGCATTCGCAGCCGTACCCCTGGTCCGGCAGGCCCTGGCGGACCCCGAAACCCGCCGTGCCGGCCTGGAGGCCTGCCTCGAACTGGGTCCTCTCGGGCGTCAACTCTCCCCCGACCTGTCTGGTTTGCTTGATGATCCTCAGAGTCAGGATCGACAGGCCATCGCCCAGGCACTTGGGGCCCTGGCGGATTCGAAGTCTTTGCCGGCATTGACCTCCTTGCTCAGAGACGACGATCGGGAGGTTCTGATTGCAGCCGCTGCAGCCCTGGGTGTGATGGGTCCCGAATCTTCCGCTGCGGTGCAGCAGCTCGCCCGGCTGCTCCCCATTGACGACAGGGATGTCCGGGTGGCCGTCCTGGACGCCCTCGGTGCGATCGGGCCTCCGGCGAGGACTGTGGCCAGCCAGATCGCACACTATCTGGCTGATGGAGACAAAGAGGTCGAGACCGCCGCCGGCTGGGCCTTGGAACGGCTCGGGCCCGCCGCGGAGGCGGCTGTCCCCTTGCTCAAAGATCTGTTGATCCACGAGAGGAGCGATGTCCGGGTGTCTGCCGCCCAGGCCCTGGCCCACGTCGGAAAGATGGCTCACATCGCCATCGCCCCGCTGATACGGATGCTGGGTGAGACCGACGAGTCTCTTGTTGGCGCGGCCCTCGAGGCCCTGGCCGCCATCGGGCCCGCTGCCATCGACGCCGTCCCCCGGATGATCCCCATGCTCTCCGGAGACGGTGGCATCGGCTGGACGGCACAGCGCGCCATCGGTGGCATGGGCAGCGCCGCCGTTCCGCACCTGGTGAAGGCCCTGGACCGGCCGGAGCTGTCGCAGCACGCAGCCTTCGCCCTCCTTCGACTGGGAGTGGTCGCCTCCCCAGCGATTCCAGGACTGTCCCGGATGGTGGAGGCCGAGAGCCTGGAGCTGCGATGGACCGCCGGCCAGGCCCTGTCGGCCATCGGCCCTGCCGCTGTACCGGCTCTCATCGACCTGCTTCGATCCCGCCACGCCCACGCCAGGCAGCAGGCGGCGGCCTCCCTGGCCCAGATGGGCCCTCTCGCGATCCTGGCGCTGCCAGAGCTGATCGAGGCCCTGTCAGACCCCGCCGCTCGATGGCGCGCCGCCGAGGCCATCCGAGGGCTGGGAGAACAGCCGGCAGCAGCCCTGGAGGCAAAGCTCCCAGGAATGGACGAGGAGACCGCTGCCGTGGCGCGAGAGACCCTCTGGCGCATTCGCAATCGTCGCTGGTAGCTGGAGAGGTGGGCGGCCGGATCCTTGCCGCCCTCGGCTGCTCCTGGCCGAGCTGTTCCGGATCGCTGCTCTAACGATGCTGATGCTGCGCACCGTCACTGAGAACAGCAGCACCTTGAAGTTCACAAGCGCCGAGTTCGAGGAGTAGTACCCCATGGGCTACTACGGCAGCACCGAGATACAGCCTCGACGAGGATAGGAGGAGAAGATGCAGATAGAGCGCCTCGAGATCCGCAACTACCGCTTGTTTCGGTCTGCGGAGCTGGAGGATTTGCCCAACCTGACCGTGGTGGCCGGAGCCAACGGCTCGGGCAAGTCGACGCTCTTCGACGTCTTCAGTTTTCTCAAGGAGGCATTGACGCGGAACGTCGCCTCAGCAGTAGCCCGCCGGGGTGGGTTCCGGGAGCTGGTCTCCTGTGGGGAGACGGGGGCTATCGGCGTAACCGTCAAGTTCCGCGAGAGTGGAGGACGTCTGGCCACGTACCGCCTCGAGATTGGCGAGGATGCAGGGCGTCCGGTCGTGCACCGCGAGATACTCAAGTTCCGGCGTGGTCAGTCTGGGAAGCCCTGGCACTTCGTGGACTTCTCCCGGGGCAAAGGCACGGCCATTACCAACGAATCCGTCTACGGTCAGAAAGGAGCCAAGGCCGACTGGGAGGAGAAGGTCTTGGACGACCCCAGCGTGCTATCAATCAAGGGGCTCGGTCAGTTCAAGGAGTTCCGCATCGTAGCCGAGTTCCGGAACCTGATCGAGAACTGGCACATCTCGGACTTTCACATCAACGACGCCAGGCCGAGCGCCGAGGCGGGCTACGCCGAGCACCTCTCGACGCGCGGCGACAACATCGCCCAGGTCGCCCAGTTCCTCTATGAGCACCACCGCGACCGGTTCAACCGGGTCTTGCAGGTGATGAGCGAGCGAGTGCCCGGCGTGAGCGGCGTCGAGGCGAAACCGACCGAGGACGGGCGGCTCGTCCTGCGCTTCCAGGACGGCAGCTTCAAGGACCCGTTCGTAGCCCGCTTCGTGTCCGATGGCACCATCAAGATGTTCGCCTGCCTGGTGCTGCTTCACGATCCGAGGCCCCACCCGCTGCTTGCCGTCGAGGAGCCGGAGAACCAGCTCGCCCCTCGGTAGGTACGTCCGTTGTCGTACGCTGGACCTCCCGGTGGCTGAGTCTGTTAGTGTTCTCGGGTGAACCTGCAGGTTACTCGGAGCACGAGTCTCTGTGTAGACTGAGCGATATCGGCGGGGCCGTCATCGGTTTCATCCGGACGTGCCTCGAGGAGGAGGTGTCGGCCAGCTCGGACATCGTCGGCTCCACGAAGATGGCGCTCCAGAAGGGACTCTCCTCCGGCCAGGGGCAGGCGATGGAGGAGATCACCCAGGAGTAAGACCAGTCCGTCCTCGATCGGTACCTCGAGAGGACCGGGAAGAAGGCTGCCGACCACGTGCCCAACGAGAAGCACGCCGCCCGGGGGTAAGTCCTTCCGGGAGCGTCTCCTCGGCCAGCTCAAGAAGTAGTCGAGCCGCAGCTCAAGTCCAACGGACCGGGCGACGTCGTAGGTCGGGCAACTATGAGCCACGGGTCTCCTCCTCGTCTTGGTCGAAGATTGGCGTTTTCACCTACCTTCTACGAGTTGGAGGCCCGTTTCTTCAATCAGAGACTACAT
>JAJFLN010000076.1 GCA_021772705.1 Candidatus Cloacimonadota bacterium
GGCTTCGACGAGCTCAGGGCAGGCTTCGACGAGCTCAGGGCAGGCTTCGACGAGCTCAGGGCAGGCTTCGACGAGCTCAGGGCAGGCTTCGACGGGCTCAGGGCAGGCTTCGACGAGCTCAGGGCAGGCTTCGACGAGCTCAAGACCGGGTTCGAGTGTCGATCAGCCGGCCGGCGATCCTGGCGGTCACGTCCTGGTGGGGCACTCCCTGGAGGAAGATTTCCTCCCAGAACCTCAGGCCGAGCATGAGCCAGAGCATGAAGTAATGCCACCGGAGTAGTGGGCTCGGCGGATGGTTCAGCACGGCCTGGACGAAGTCCCACCTGAGGACTCCCAGATGCTCCACCACGTCACGAGTCAGCTCCGCCTTGACCAGGCCGGCCAGGTCCTTCCGGAATTGATGGTAGGGATTGAATGTGAAACCCCACTTTCGCTTCTGCAGTATCGCCTCCGGGACTCGTCCCGCCAGAGCCAGCTTCAAGAGATCCTTGCGACGGCCCTCAGGGAAGCGAACAGAGAGCGGCACGCTGCGGATCCACCTGACGAACTCCAGGTCGAGAAAGGGGACCCGCACCTCCAGCCCGTGGGCCGACGAGACCTTGTCCTCGTTGTGGAGGAAGTCGTCGATCATCTTCAGGTTGAGCTCACAGCGGAGGGCGGAGTCGACCCAGTCGCGGCCCTGGGGAAAGTAAGGTTCCAGAAGGTCCGACAGGGCGGGTGGGTTTGCCCCGAGAAACCGCGGGTGGTAGACCCGGTTCATGAAAGCGGCGCTCTCGTCCCATCCGTTCCTCAGGACGGCATAACATCTGCCGCCTCGGTCCAGATCGGACAGGACCGATAGCCCACGGCGCATGTTCTCGAAACGGAGGCCGAACAGGGCCTGGCCGATCTGTGACAAGCCTCGCGCCACTGGATTGAGGGCGCCATGAATGGCCCGGGGCATCATCTGGCTCAGGGCGTGGAACATGCGCAGGTAGGCGTGAACGTCGTATCCCACGAACAGCTCGTCTCCCCCCAAACCCGAGAGGGCCACCTTGACGTGCTCTCTGGCGAACCGCGCCAGGTAGTAGCCCTGAGGAGAATTGACCTTCGGTTCCTCCAGATGCCACAGGACCTCGGGGTAGATGCTCAGGGGGGAAGGATCGAGGGTCATCTCGTGATGGTCCGTGTCGAAACGATCCGCCACGATCCGGGCGTCGAACAGCTCGTCGGTGGGCTCTCCGAACCCGAGACTGAAGGTCGCCAGGCGGCCCGGGACACGACGGGAGGCACTCTCGACGATGGCGGAGGAATCGAGCCCTCCTGACAGGTAGGCTCCCAGGGGCACATCGCTCACCAGCTGGCGATCAACGGCGGCATCGAAGTGATGTCGTACGCCCTCGAGAACATCTCCCGCCGGGGGCCCTGCGGTGTCGGCATCGCCCCAGGTCCAGTAGCTCTCCAGGCGCTGGCTGCTGCTATCTGCGATGAGCATCTGTCCCTGGGGCAACTTGAACACGTCCTGGAACAGGGTCCGGGGGGCCGGGACGAACCGCAGGTTCAGCAGGTGGTGGAGTGCCACGTCATCCCGTCGAGGCATCAGGCCGGGATGGGCGAGAAGAGACTTCACCTCCGAGGCGAAGAGCAGCGTGCCCTGCACCCTGGTGTAGTAGAGCGGCTTCACCCCCAGAGGATCTCTGACCAGCAGCAACCGCTGTCGCTTTCGGTCCCAGAGAGCGAAGGCGAAGATACCGTTCAGTCGCTTCGGGAACGAATCGCCGTGTTGCTCGTAGAGATGAACCAGGACTTCCGTGTCGGTTCGGGACCGGAAGATGTGCCCTGCCTGCCGCAGCTCCTTCCGCAGTTCCCGAAAGTTGTAGATCTCACCGTTGAAGACGACCAGGACCGATCGATCCTCGTTGAAGATCGGCTGGTCTCCTCCGTCGACGTCGATGATGCTGAGCCTTCGATGACCCAGGCCGACGGGTCCCTCGCCGAAGAAGCCCTCGGCGTCAGGGCCACGATGCTCGATCCGCCGGGTCATGGACCGGAGGAGATCCGGATCGCCTGTTCCCAGATAGCCGCAGATTCCACACATGAGATTCGTCGCTCCGATCAGGGGGGATACGGACCGTCAGTGATCCTCCCGGCCCGGGCCGTAGCGATCCTCGAAGTGCTTCACGAGCCAGTCCGTGACGTCGATCCGCTCCGAGAGCAGCTGCTGTCGACGGCGCTGGCCGTCAGCTTTCAGATCCGGCCGGGCCAGGAGTTCCCGGACCCGGTCCATGGCTTCCTGCTCCTGCTCGGGGCGGAAGTAGTGCACCAGGCCGTAGCGCGCCTCTTGCTCATCGGTGTACCCCCGGCCGGTCCTGGACACGAAGATGGAGTGGGTCCCCAGGCAGGCGCACTCGGAGGACATGGTGGCGCTCTCGCCGACGAGCAATTCAGCAAAGGCCAGCACGTGATGCATCTTCTCCACCGGCACGTGGGAGCGGTACTCGGCCAGGTCCGGGGGCAGGGGCCCTTCGGAGGTGATGAGCACTCGGCCACGCTCGGCGAGGAGTGCCACGAGCCGTCTCTTTCCTTCGAGTGAGAAGCCGGTCTCTCCGATGTCGTGGCTGGCCTGCCAGGAGACGAACCGGACCACGGCGAGAGGGACCGTGGGATCGATGTCCAGCGCCGTCAGCTCAGAGGCCTCGGGCTCGAAACGGTTCGGGTGAAGATAGGCCAGCTCGTGATAGCCGGGATAGCGGACGTGCTTGGGGCCGATGTCGCGCTGATAGCACTCCGGCGTCAGGACCTGGTCGGCCAGGGGATAGGCGAACCAGTTGGTGATCTTGGCCATCTCCGTGTCGTAGCAGATAAGGGCATCGCAGCGAAGCAACTTGCTAGCCAGGGCAATCGTGGGCCCCATGATTCCGGTCAGCACGTCGGGACCGAAGGGGCGGCAGATGCTGATGAAGCGGAGGGTTCGCTCGATCAGCTCCAGTCCAAGGCCGACGCCGGTGCGCTGCTTGCTGATCACCTGGTGCTCGATTCCGTAGGCCTCCAGGAGCGGCACGGCGCAGTCCTTCTCCCGAGCCGTGACCAGGCAGTGGTGGCCTCTGGCAGTCATCTCGGCGATGAAGTTCCTGAAGAAGTGGACGTGGGCCGGATGAAGAATGTCGACGACGAACTTCAATTCCGGCCCTCCCTTGCGGTGCAGAAGGATGGGGGCCGCGACGGATCGCCAGGGCCGGCCTTGTGGAAATGGGGGTGGAGTCTGGATTCCATGGCTATCTGGGCCCTTCGGGCCGGTGCTTGCCGCAAGGGGCACAGTACCACGAGGGCTGCGGCATTCCGGTCGGCAGGAGCGATCTGGAGCCTCCAATGGAGGAGCGGATCTCAGGCAGACACGGAAGCAGGCCGGGAAGGCTTGGACTCCGGATCTACCCCATCTCCCAGGACAGCACCGGCGGCTCCTGCCATGGCGTCGACGGCGTGAAACCGTTCGACCAGACTCCAGAGGCTCTTCTCACCCAGGGCATCGGCCTGGGCCTGCTCCAGCTCCTTCAGTACCTCCGAGGCGTGCTCCAGCTCAGGACGCCCCACGGCCAGGCCTGGCAGGGCCGGCGGGAACATGGCTTCCACGACCTGGAGCGCTGTGATCTTCCTCGGGCTTCGAGCCAGGAGATGGACCTCCGACTTGCCTCTGACTGACATCAGGATTCCGGCCGAGCGCAGGGGGCGCAGCGCGCTCTCCACCACGTCATTGGGGACGGCCAGAGCCCCGGCAATGTCCTTGACCGTTGGCGGCGGCGAGCCGTCCCGGAACCGGCGGGTGATCACCATCAGACTGCCCAGGCCTGTGACCAGCTTCAGCGCATAGTTCCTGGGAGCGCCGGCACCGCGTAGACGGAGCCAGCTTCGGTACTGATAGCAGTAACAGATCTCGGCTCCGAAGAGGAAGATCACCCAGGAGACGTACACCCATAGGAGGAAGACCGGTACGGTGGACAGGGAGCCGTAGACGTTGGTGTAGAACACGGCGTTCTGGATGTAGTAGGCGAAGCCGTACTTCGCCAATTCCCAGAGGAGGGCCGCGGTGCCGGCTCCCAGCAGGGCCGCCCGGTACTCGACCCGGGCTGAGGGCAATATGGTGAAGCCCAGGAAGAACATGAGCACCGAGGTGGCATAGGGAAACAGATAGTGCCAGAGGCGGCTGCCTGTGATGGGATCCACGTAGGTGCTCGCAGCGGTGTTGACCGTCACGGTCAGGTAGGTCGAGAGCCCTAGCAGGAGCGGTCCCCAGACGAGGATGCTGGTGAAGGTCGACAGGTTCCCCAGGAAGGACCGGGTCTTCTTCTCGGACCAGATATGCCCCAGGGAGTACTCGATGGTCATGAACAGGGCCACGGCGGTGACGAAGAGAGAGATGACGCTGACGAAGGTAACCTGATAGGTGTTGGCCGTGAACTGTGTCACGTACTCGTCCAGCTTCTGAGCCAGGTCGCTGCTGGGGACGAGTTGCTTGATCAGGAAGGCCTGAATGTCGGACCGCATCCTGGAGAATGCATCGAAGGTGTTGAAGAGGGCGAAGGTGACAGCCGTGATGGGCACGATGGCAAGAAGTGCCGTGTAGGTCAGAGCGGAGGCCATCTGATAGCAACGGTCCTTGTCGAACTGTATGTAGACCACCAGGAAGAAGTGGCAGACCGCCGCGAGGGTGCGGGCGAAGAAGGGGTTACCCAGCTGGCGACGATACTGTTCCAGCCGGTTGGCGGAGCGGATGCTCAAGGCTTGGGGCATGTCAGAGTCTCCCGGGACCGGCGATCCGGGATCTGGCGTCAAGACGACTCATCAACGGAGTTCGTAACTTTCGACCCGAAGGATATCTCCAGACATGCCGATTCCCATGGTTCCGGTATCGACAGAGCCGGTGACCTTCGCAACCACGCCGTCCTTGTAGAGGTCCGATCCCCCGCCCCTGTCGAGCTGCAAGCGGGTGCCATCGGAAGCCTCGAACATCCAGAGTCCACCTTCCAGATCGGATCTACGAACGACGCCCTCCAGAGTAACCTTCCTGACACTCATCGTCGTGCCCTCCGGGTGAAAGGCAGCCTGGACAGACAGAGCAGCAACAGACTGTTGGCAAGCAGCCAGGCCATGTCGAGGGTGCCGGCGACACCGGGGATACCAGTGATGTCACAGGTTGTGAACAGGGCCGTATCAGCCAGGAACGCCGCCGTTCCCAGGCAGAGCCCTCCAGCAATCAATCTGAGGCGAGACCGATGGAAGGTCAGGACCAGCAGCAGGAGGGGCAGGAAAGCCGAGTAGAGCAGGGCGTTGCCTGCCAGTCCAAGAAAGCTGGCTTTGGCCTGGATCAGCGGCGTAGCCAGAGGGCCCAGGAAGGGCAAGAAGAACAGGCCGGCAGCACCGGCAAGAGCCGCGGCGCCGAAGAGCATGAGCTGGGGAACTGAAACGGAGAGACCGGCCAGGACAGCCGCGCTGGCAACCAGGCCTCCCAGGGTCCTGCGAGAGCCGGCCTGCTGCATGGCCATCTTCTGAGCTCCGGCGGCGTCGATGATTCCAGCCCCGTACTTGATGTCGCCCCGGCCGCTGCCCTTGGGTCTGGCGGTCTTCTCGAGAACCCGTCTCACCTGATCCGGGTCCGTGATCCCCGCCGAGACGATGAGAGCGGCCACGCCAGCGGCGTGTGGGCTGGCCATGGAGGTGCCCTGGAAGAGATGGTAGCCGTCCTGCGACGGATCCCCGGGGGTGATGGTGTTTTGCAATACGCCATCGGGATATCCGTCGCCGTTCTGATCCACCCGGGTGTCTCCACCGGGGGCGGCGACAGAGATCTCCTTGCCGTAGTTGGAGTACCAGGTGACCTGCTCGTCGTAGCGAGTTGCCGAGACGGCGACACAAGCGGGATAGGCGGCGGGATAGCTGACCCTCTGGCTGCCGTCGTTGCCGGCGGCGCAGACGACCGTGACGCCCTTCTTCTTGGCGTAGTCGCAAGCGTTCTTGAGAACCCGGCTGTAGCCACGGCCCCCGAGACTCATGTTGATGACGTGAGCGCCGTGGTCCGCCGCCCAGCGGACGGAGTCGGCGATGTCACCCACATTGCCGTAGCCCTCCTTGGAGAGCACCTTGATCGGCATGATGGCGGCCTTGTAGGCGATGCCCGCCACCCCCTCACCGTTGTTGGTGGTCTGGGCGATGGTTCCGGCCACGTGGGTACCGTGGGCGTGATCGTCATTGGGATGACCGTTGCGGTGAATGAAGTTCCAGCCCGGCACGAACTTCGTATCCTTCAGGTCCTTTGCGATGTGGAACTCGCCCCGATCCTCGTAGGCCACTCCCGTGTCGATGACCGCAACAATGGCGGTCTCCCCGGCCCCGATGTCCCAGGCCTCCTTCGCCTTGATCTGATCCATGTGCCACTGATACTTGAAGAGGGGATCGTTGGGCGTGAAGAGCGTCCTGTAAACGTAGTTGGGTTCCGCCACCTCCACGAGTGGTTCCTGGGACAGCTGCTCCAAGATCCGGCTGGAATCCTGGCCTTCCAGGTCAGCCCGCATGAGCCGGATGGACCGGCTGGCCGGACCGTTCGACCTCAGGTCGATACCGAGCCTTGCCTCCAGGGCTTCCACTTGCTCGTCCGAGACACTGTCGTCCAGGTCGACGATCAACTCATCCATGAGCCTCGGTGCATCGGGGGTGGCCGGGAAGGGTCCCGAATCCCGGAGCTCGACTCGTGAGCAATCGGTTGTCACAGCCGTCCAGGACAGGACGGCAATCGCAGCGATGATGGAAATCAATCGGGTGGCCATATGAAGCCCCTTTCGAATGTTTTCGACTGGTCTGCATGAATAATAGTTCCCCGGGCCCCGGAGAGCAACGCAAGGAACTGTCCGGACAGTCTCCAGCCGGTGCCCTGACCGGGAAAGCCTCAGACCCCTGGCGTATCGGGTCGATATTCGTAGCGGGACTCCCCATTCATACAGATCACCCCATTCCACGCCATGAATTGTCCAAGCAAGCCCAGTCCGCTCCGTCTGCTCCTGGCCCTGATCCTGCCTCTGGTTCTGGCAGGAAACAGCAGTGCCCTCCTGAGGTATCCCACAAGCGACGACTTCCTCTCCCCGCCGGAGCGGAGCTGCAGCCGTCCTTCGCCCTCTCCGGACGGCAGACAGGCCGCCTACGTGGTTCGCGATGAGGGTCTCGCCCAGATCTGGGTTCGGACCCTGACCCGTCCGCCGTCAGATCGGCTGGTTTCGGACGGACAGTCCAACGACGACACGCCTGACTGGTCACCTGACGGCTCCCAGATCTACTTCGCCAGTGATCGAGGCGGGGCCAGCAAAATCTGGGTCATGAACCGCGACGGCTCGGGCCGGAAGCAGGTGACCTTCGGAGCTGGAAACGACTTCAACCCCCGGGTCTCTCCCAGCGGCCGCCGAATTGCCTATGACTCCAACCGGCAGGGGAACTATGACGTCTGGATCCGGGACATCCAGTCCGGCCGATCCCTTCAGGTAACCCAAAGCCCGTCGGGAGACTTCGGCCCCGCCTGGAGCCCGGCTGAGGACGAGATAGCCTTCACTTCGAGCCGGGAGGGCCGCTTCGACATCTGGATCAAGGACGCCACGGGAAGGAAGGCAGCTCGTCGCCTCACGTCCGGCCGAGGCGGAAGCGCCCATCCCGACTGGTCTCCCGACGGCCGGCTCCTGGCCTTCGACTCCGACAGGGAAGGCAAGACCAAAGTCTACGTGCAGTCCACCAAGGGCTCCACCGCGCCGAGGGCCGTGACGAACCTGATCAGCGTCGAGGAGCATCCCCGGTTCACCACCGATGGCAGCCGGCTCTACTTCACGGCATCAGAGAATCGCATCGTTGGCTTCAAGGCCAAGGCCGTACCTCAGTTGGAGACGCCTCAGCCCGAGCCGCTGGCCGCAGTCCGGGCAACCCGGACTCGCGTCGGCAGCCCGCCGGACCGGGACGTCTCGCAGCCCGCTTCTCGAGGAAGAGGCGGCCTGAAGGTCCTGACCTTCTTCCCCCACAGCGCCCGAGGTGGGGTGGAGATCCGCTCTCCCATCGGAGCGGTCCTGAGCAGCCGGCTCCGGGATCGGCAGGATCTGAAGTCCATGGTTCGACTTCTGGAGGCGACCCGCCCCATGTCGATCGAGGTCAGCTACAACCCCTCCCTCAAGCGAATCGAGGTTCTCCCGGACCTTCCGTTGCGACCCAACGAGGTCTACCGGGTCGAGCTTTCCACCGAAATCCAGGGCGTCGATGGGACTACCCTGGAGACACCATTCTCGTGGCGGTTCCGGACCGACCCTCCGCCGCCGCCGATGCCATCGGGAGTGGTGATGAACGTGGGGCAGCTCACGCAGGACTTCATCGTTTCCCAGCGGCAGCCTCAGGAGCGAGAGCGGGGCGTCGCAAAGGACGTGAAGATTCACGCCTCCTTCAACTTTCCCCTGGACCCGAAGAGCGTCGACGCCGGGAGTCTCCGGCTTTTCGCCGATGCGGGCCAGGCTGTGCCGGGGGAGCTCTTCTTTCCACCCGGGGACTACGCCCTGCAGCTGCGGCCCTACCAGGAGCTCCGGCCAGGGCAAGTCTACAAGGCCGTCCTGTCACCGGGATTGAAGTCCCGGGTTGGCACGAATCTGACCGGCTCTCTCGACTGGCGGTTCAAAACAGCCTTCACAGGAGACTTGAAGGTGCTTGGCGTTCTACCCAGGAGCCCCCTGGGAGAGCGGCCCCGCATCGTGGTCCGTTTCAACCGGCCTCTATCGCGACGCAGCCTCAAGCCGGGAGGCGTCGTGCTGCAGGGTCCAGACTTTCCCTATCCCGGATCGACCACCCTGACCCCGACCGGTGATCTGCTGACCTTCGAACCCTACCAGCGCCTGCCAGACAATCAGAGCTTCACCCTCTTCCTGCCGGTGGACCTGGTAGACACGGACGGCAACCCCCTGGAGCTGGACTCCCCCATCGTGCTGAAGACCGACCACTCGGCGGCCTCGCGGAAACGAGGGACACCGGCGGTCGACAGGGCCCCGGAAGGCGGCGAGACGGCGCAGCGGGCATCGTCGTCAGCAGCGACGGCAGGGGTCCGGGGCAATGAGGACTCCGGCCCGGGACTGCTGGGCCGCTATCTGACGGACGGAGTATCCCAGGCCTCGGAGGCCGAAGGCTGGATGATTCAAGACCTGAAACAGCTCTCCCGCCAGGGCCACCTGTCCCGGGACTTTGGCCGGGACGTGGAGATCCAGGGAGGTTCCCTGAGCCGGTTCCGGAGCGCCCTCTACGTGGAGGAGGCCCTGAGGGCATTCCCCCACATGGGGGAGCCGGATCGGGAGCGGGTCCGCCGCCTCTCCCTGGAGCTCAGGCAGGAGCTGGCCGCCCTAGGCGTACGAGTGAGCCGATCCATCACGTCCACCCCGGCGGGAAGGGCAAGACAGAGTCAGCCCGGTCCAGCGGGATTCACTCTCGGAGCAGGATAGACCCGGCACAGGTGCGAACTGACCTCTAGCCTCGAATTGACATGACTGAAGGGCTCTCATGACTCGATACATCCGGTCGATACGCTACCTGTCTTCAGTGGCCCTGGCCGGGGTCCTGCTACTGGCGCTCTCGTCGCCGGCCGCGGCTCGATACCGGCCACTGGCCACGGAGCCCCTGAACAACATTCCGAAGAAGGGCGAGTACCGGATAGACCTGGGCGCCGAGTTCAGGGACAGTGAGAGCTTCCCCTTCTCGGGTCTCAAGGGAGAGCTCCTCAGGCTGGGCACCATGGGCTACGAGATCGGCCTGGGACCCGACGCTGCGTTCTTCGTTCGCGGCACGGCCTATCAAACTCTCTCCATCGCGAGCCGTACGGCGGCGCCGAATTCGGCGGCCCTCAGCTTCACAGGCAACGACACCGATGCCGTGGGCGACTTCACCCTGGGCACGACGATGAGATTCCGAAAGACCACGTCAGACACCATCGGTCTCGGTTTTCAGGTCGCCGTCAAGCTGCCCAACACACCGAACCAGTCGGGCCTCGGCAATGACGAGACCGATGTCTTCGGCACCTTGATCGCCGAGAAACGAGCAGGCAAGGCTACGGTCTTCGCCAACGCCGGCTTTGCTATCCTGGGAAACCCCATGACTCTCAACTCCCAGAAGGACAAGAAGACCTTCGGGCTGGGTGTGTCAGTACCGGTCTGGGATCGCTACGCCCTGCTGGGCGAAGTCAACGGCCGGTCCGGTTCCAGCAACCCGGGGACGGAAGACCGGGCCGTGGCCCGTCTCGCCCTGCAGCAGGCCAAGGGTGACTGGCGATGGGACGCCGTCGTCTCGGCGGGCCTGAAGAAGGTTGATTCGGACTGGGGAATCAGCGTCGGCGTGACCCACGACTGGGGCTCCTGAGACTCCCGCCCATCCGCCCGGCCCGACGCTATCGTTGCAGGATGACCGAGGCGTCTGCTGTGTCCCCTGCCGAAAGCTGCAGCGTACGGACCGAGGTGTTGAACTCCTGCTTGCTCACCGTCACTGTTGCGCTGCTGGCCGTCAGAGCCGGCACCACGAAGCGGCCGTCAGCACCGGTCAGAGTCGTGAGGGTCGTCCCTCCCGCAGACAGCTGGACCTGGGCTCCAGACTGGGGCAGAAGGGTGGAATCGAAGACGGTCCCCGCCACCGCCGAGGTAGAGCCGTCCAGGGTGAGGACCATATCGCCGTTGTTGTCAGCGCCGCCCACAATCTGGACGATCTTCGTTCCCGTCTGGAAGCCATTGACGGCCGCCTGAAGGATGTGAGTCCCCGTCTCCAGGCCGGTGAACTCGAAGCGATCGTCCACGACCAGTACCCCTCGGCTGCGGGCACAATCCAGGAGGCTGGGAACGGATCGAGAGCCGGCAGTGGAGCCGGCGGCGAAGAGAACGACCTGGCCGATGCTGGCGCAGCTGGCGATGCCTCTCAGGCCGTCGGTGATGCGGCCCGACAGGGTTCCGCCGCCGCTTCTCGTGATGGCCAGCGCGGCCTCTGTGAGTCGGCCGGCAGCGACCTGGGCCGGCACTTCTCCAGCCACGAAACCTGCCCGGGATGCCCTGACTGTGTAGAGCCCCGCCGAGAGATCGGTGAACAGAAAGCTCCCGCCGGCGCCGGAGATGGCTTCGGCCGTGGACCCCAGGACCTGGATCCGGACCCCCTCGACTCCCGTGATTCCGTCTGTGACGACTCCCGTGAGCTGTCCCGTGCCAAAGCTGGGAGCCACAGCGATGTCTCCCCGGGCCTCGCGGCCAGCCAGGACTGTCACGCTCCTCGATGTCTCGGCGAAGCCCGGTGCCGTGACCCTCAGGAGGTAGGCGCCGGGGGCGACATCACTGAAGCGGTAGCTGCCGGCTGCATCCGAGGCGCTCGTCAGCCCCGTGGGAGAAAGGCTGACCGCGGCTCCTGAGACGAGCTGCCTGCCGGAAGTGACTGTCCCGGCCACATCGCCTACCAGGGGCGTTGGGGGTCCCAGCAGCGGGATCGACTTTGGGCCGGCGGCGCAGCCCGGAATCAGGCAGCCGAGACTCAACAGTCCGGCGACCAGGAAGACAGCCGCCGGGACCGGCAAGATCCAGTGGAATTCGCGCTCGCTGTACAGGACAGCACCTCGTGTCGCCGGGGAGACTCCTCGGAGCAGGGCGCCATTCCTAGCCCGGCTGATCCATGATCTACTTCCCTGCTCTCATGAAGCATCGGCACATGTTAGAGTGCCCTCCACCCTCCGACAGGGTGGCTCAGTCATGACTTCGGAAAAGCGACCCAAACGCGTACACGACTTCGCCCTGACCCGCTGGAGAGGCGGTACGGTGGACCCCAGGCCCTGCCGCATCGAGACCCGGGTTCGCTATGCCGAGACGGACCAGATGGGCGTCGTCTATCACGCCAATCACCTGGTCTGGTTCGAGATGGGCCGCGTCGAGTGGCTGGATCGGCTGGACCTCCCCTACCGGGCGATCGAGAAGGAAGGTCTGCAGCTGCCGGTCATCGAGATTGGATGCCGGTATCAGGCACCGGCACGATTTGATGAGACCCTGGTCATCGAGACCCGGTTCATCGGCGTCACCCGGGCTCGGGCCCGCTTCGGCTACAGGCTGATTGGCCCCACGGGAATCCCCATCGCCGAGGGTTACTCGGAGCACGCCGCGGTGGACAAGGACCTTCATCCGGTGCGAATTCCCGACTGGCTCCTGGAAGTGCTGGATCAGCCGGCCGAGAGTGAAGAGGAACAGCCTGCCTGAAGCCCGGGAGGGAAGAAACTCTACTGCCAGGCAGCAGCCTTGAAGCCGTAGATGTCGAACTTCACCCTGCCGACACTACCCTTCTTGGTTGATCTGGAGATCTTGAAATCGCCAATGATCTTCACCTCTCGGGCCGTGACGCGGGTGAGATTGAAGTAGTAATCGCCGCCACCGCCGAAGGTCCCGGGACAGAAGCAGTAAGCTGACTTGCCATCCATGGTGAGCGTCGTGGATCTCGCCGTGACGTGACCCTCTCCCTGAATTCCCACGGAGATCCGGACCACGTCGGTCACATCGATCCGGTTCACGGTGCTGCTGGCGATGTTGTTGTCGCTGCCGATGGTGTTCCTGATGCTGGGGAAGACGGTTCGCTCGACGCCCTTGAGGACGAAGAGGTCGATGATGATCTTCTTCAGCCTGGCAGGTCCACACAGGCCGTTGAGAAACATGGTCACCCGCTCGGTACCGTAGGCATAGGAGGCAACCATGAACCCGAGGATGAGCAGCAAGCCCAGGAACATGGCTTGGGACTCGGCGCTTCCGGGACCACCGGAGGGCGCCCTCAACCAGTCCTGAAAGGATTTCCAGAGGACCTGGGCTCGAGTGAAGAAGGTGACGGCTCCAAGGGGCTTGTCCTCCCCTTCGCCGGAGGTCCGATCATCCAGTGCGGCCTCGGCGAGTGCGGCATTGAGGTCCCGGTAGTCACCGCTGACCCAGTCAGACCTGAGCCTATCGGGCTGAGGGGCGATGATGACGTCGAGCTTGTTGGCAAAGTAGTAGTGGAGCTCGGCGCTCTCGATCAGATCCGTCGCCATGGGGCCAGCGGCCAGCAGCAGCAGAAGAGTGAAGGCCAAGGCGTCCAGGGTCTTGCGGGAGCCCGGATCGTCTTCCGTGGATCTCGGTGCCGAGACGAACTGATCTCTGTCAAATCCGTCCATCAGTTCTGCTTCCGTCCCTTCTTCTTGCGGCGTCGCGCCTTCAACATGACGAGAAGGAGGACCAGGATCACCGGGAATGTGTAGATGTTGTAGTAGTCGAGATAGATCGGACATTCGGCCACGCCGAGGTAGGACAGGCGCTGCCGCTCGGCATCGAACTCCAGAACATCGCCATCCCGGGTGGCGAAGACGACCCGCTGTTGGACCCGCGAGCCGGCGACAATCTCGGCCGTCTCGCCAGTCTCCCGGGCCGCGAACTCGGCCAGGGGATAGAACTGCTTCCTCAACGTCACTACGTTGACCCGCCCCAGCCCCAGGGGGCTCAACAGCCAGAGCGACGAAGGGTCGCAGGAGACCATCAACAGGCGATCCAGCCGCTTCCTGCTCAGGCTCAGACTCGACAGCTTTCCGTCGTAGGAGCTTCGCATCAGCCGGTACCCATCGACAAACCAGACCTGGTTCTCGGTGTGACAGAAGTTGACGTTCCGCTGGTGTATGGCCCTGTCCATCACGGCGCGGTGCTCCTCTGTGATCTCCGTGGTTCCCACCAGCCTGGAGAGCCCTTCCACAACCCGGGTCTTCGGCGGCTTCCAAACGAGCCCCTCCGGCCCCACCAGAGCATCCGGTTCCTCGTACCGGTTGCTGTCGATGTAGACGAGTACTTCACCGCCGCCAACTCGCAGCAGTCGCCGCACCACCTTGTCCCGGAAGAGGGGCTGGGCGGCGGCTCCAACTCCGCGAATGAGCCCGCCGTCACGGAGGGCGATGATCGGATCGCCACCTGGGCCGATCTCGAGGTCCACCACGGCGCCGCCGGATCGCACGGCGGCGCTCTGCAAGACCTGGCGGCTGACCATCCAGAACGCAAGGACCGCCATCAAGAAGCCCGTGACGAGCCAGAAAGTGAGATTGAACATGCGCCTCAATCTCGGGTCCCTTCCCGGAAGCCAGCCGATGGCGAAGGCAGCGTTGAAGACGACGTACAGGAGGACGACGACGTGATAGCTCGTCCCGGCGTCTCCGAAGAGATGATTCAGGAAGACGAAGAGGAACGAGGTTGCTGGAACGGCGAAACAGAGGACCCGCTCGTTTCGAGTGACCCGATCCTCGTGGTCGCTCAGGATCAGGTCGCAGTGGGGACACCGCTGCAGGTTCTTCGGGAGATCGGCCAGACCGCAGGTCGAGCAGAATCGTCCCCGGCTGGCAAAGATCAGCTCCGACAGCAGCTGAAAGTAGAAGAGCGTGATGACGACGACCAGCAGCAGGTTTACCGCCGTAAAGATCGAAGTCTGTTGCAATCCTGCCTCCTGTGAGTACTTGCTCCCCGATGAGCCCGGGACATCCCGCGGGTACTCCTTCATCGATCCAGCATCATTCTTACCACAGCTTAGAGGGGCTCCAGAACAGGAATCCTCGAAGTCATTGGTGCCAGCCGTATGCAAACCGTCCTGGATTCGGTGCCTCGCCACACGATATATTAGCCACCACAACGATGAATGAAACACTGACAAGAGAAGATATCGTTCGGGTCATCGAGAAGCGGCTACGCGGGGAGATCACGCAGAGCGAGCTGGCCCACTGGGCGGACGAGAAGTTCACCCTCTGGGATGACGACAAGTTGGTCTACGACGAGAAGCACAACGACCAGATCGACGAAGCCGTCTACGCTCTGCAGGGCTGTGAACAGCCCGATACTCTGCTGTCGGAGGCGGATCTCCGACAGCGAATCGCCGAACTCACCCGACCCTGAACGATGGATCATGGCCCCCGGCCAGTGAGTTCACTCATGAATCTCCGCTGGCGGCTCAGTCCACCGTTCCGGTCAATGGGGTACAGGATCACGAGAAAGCGGCACCGGGTCAACGGCGGCTTCGATGGGGCCTGGCCGCCTCCTTGCCCGCCACGTACCCCGTGGACCAGGCGAACTGGAAGTTGTAGCCACCCCAGTCACCGTGGATGTCGAGAACCTCTCCGCAGAAGAAGAGCCCCGGTCTGCTACGAGACTCCAGGGTCTTCAGATCGATTTCCTCCAGTGAGACCCCGCCGGCAGTGACCTCTGCCTCGTCGAAGGATCGCATTCCCTTGATGGCGACGCTCCAGCTGGTGAGAGCCCGGGCGATGCGGGTCAGGGTCTGGCGGGAAACCTGCCCGGCAGTCTGGTTGAGATGGGGGATTCCCAGGGCCTCCAGAAGCGCGGGCCCCATGCGGCCCGGCAGCCAACCGGTGAAGCTGAAGCCCAGGTTCCGCGCTGGATCCCGGGACCATCGATCCCGGATCACCTCTTCAGCCTCCTGGGCCGTCATCCCGGGAAGGAAATTGATCTGAAAGGTGGCCGGCTCCTCCGAGGGCAGCCGCCGAGCCAGATCACTGGATGCTGCCAGTATCGTTGGACCCGACAGGCCGTAGGCGGTGAACAGCAAGTCACCCCGGAAGGTCCTGAGCTGCCGCCGGCCGACGCGGGAGGTCACCTCAGCCTCGAGCCGGATGCCCTTCAGGCTGCGGAAGGGCGCCACATCGGTCTCCATCGGGACCAGGGCCGGGGTCAGTCTCGTGACCCGATGGCCCAGCTTCCGGGCCCAGTCGTAACCGTCGCCGGTGGTCCCCAACTTGGGAAAGCTCTTTCCGCCTGGGGCGAGAATCAGCCGGCTGGCCTCCAGGATCTCGCCGCCATCGAGAAGGACCCGAAATCGCCGACCATCAGGTTGAATCGAACGAACCGGAGAATCGAGTCGGACCTGGACTCCCAGGTTCTTCATCCTATGTTCCAGGAGTTCGACGACACCGACGGCCTGATTAGAGACGGGAAAGAGCCTTCCCAGCTTCTCTTCCTTGAGTCTCAATCCAAGACCCTCGAAGAAGTCCCGAGTGTCCTGGACGCCGAATCGAGCAAAGATCCCGTGGAGGAAGCGGTTGTTCTCCCCGTGGAAGTTCTCGACCTGGGCTCCGGCGTTGGTGATGTTGCAGCGCCCGTTGCCGCTGACGAGCACCTTTCTTCCCAGCACCCGGTTCTTCTCGATGAGAAGAACCCGCCGGCCCTCTTCGGCAGCGCTTATGGAGGCCATGATGCCCGCGGCGCCAGCACCGACAACCAGGATGTGGGGCGAGGGGCGACGGGGGGGCCCGGGTTCAGTCGTTATGGACCTTCGGCTCGTACTTGTGGCTTCTCTTGTAGTCGATCGTGATCTTCTTGATGACGACATCGTTCACAGGGCGATCGTAGTTCGGAATAGTGGGGACCGCCTCGATGGCGTCGGCCACGTCCTTGCCCTTGGTCAAGCGGCCAAAGACGGCGTGCTTGCCATCGAGCCAGGGGGTGCCTCCTTGCTTGGTGATGATGAAGAACTGGCTGCCGTTGGTGTTGGGGCCGGCATTGGCCATCGACAGAGCGTAACGGGTGTTGCGCTTGTCGGAGATCTCATCCTCGAACCAGTAGCCCGGTCCGCCAGTGCCCCAGGTGGTGGTCTTCTCTGTCTTGCTGTTCGGATCGCCGCCCTGGATCATGAAATCCTTGATGACACGGTGGAACTTGGTTCCATTGTAGAAACCCTTTTTGGCGAGACTGATAAAGTTCGCTACTGTGTTCGGCGCGTCGTCCTCGTATAGCTCCGCGGTGATACTTCCCATGCTGGTCACGATGGTCACGACCGGCAACTTGTCTTTGGTCACCTCTTCGGTCACTCCCTTCTCCGCCTCCTGCTGCGTGGCGGAACTGTCACTTGTGGTCGCCCCGGCCTTCGGGGTCTCTGATTCTTGCTTCTCGCCGCCAGCCTTCCCGGCCGGCGATGCGGTGTCAATCTTCTCGCATTCGTCTTCTCTGAACTGGAACAGTCCGGCATCGCCATTGACGGTCACGATGCCGTTCTTGACGATCACGTTTCCTTCCAGCGTTCGGCCATCCTTGAGACTCACGGTCCCTGAAAGCAGAGGACCGGCGACAAGAATCGCCACTGCCACAGCTATGAGACCGGACCGCATGATTCGCAGCATTTCTCTCCTCCTGATCAGGTTTCCGGGCCAGGATACGGACCGGCATCCTGGCGTGTTCCCCGCTCCGGTCATTTCAGTCATCTCCAGACTTCATTCCGGAGTCCGGGGCCAAGGGCGTTCCAGTCTATGCAATCCCGCCTGCGACAGTCAACGGGAGGACTCGAACCGGGTGCATGTCACCCAGGGGGTGGCTTCTGCTGCGATGACTCGGGAAGTTACACGGAGCCCACAGAGTGCGCAGAGTTCACGGAGGTTCTTTTGGGAGAAATCGTACTTGATGCGTCGAGTAGCTAGTTTCCGTCCGGAAACTCCCAATCCGTTCGGCCCGAGCCTGTCGAGGGCCAGTGTTGGAGCGGCAGAGGCCCCTCTCCTGAGCTTGCCGAAGGG
>JAJFLN010000751.1 GCA_021772705.1 Candidatus Cloacimonadota bacterium
AGCCCGTAACTGATTGGACGTAGGTCGTGCGCTACGGCAACGATCATAGCCGAGCCCCCTATTGCGTCACCGAAACGCAGTAGTAGTTGAAACCACACATGTTCGGCGAAGGTTGATTGGCAGAACACCCGGCAAACCGTAGGACGTGACAGCAGTGTGGGCTCTGAGCCCATGTAGCCTGCCGAAGACAGTCCGATTTAGCCGGGCTCGAGCCGTCCGGCTCGCTATCGAGCCGAACGACCCCGCCCTAGTACGACTGTGTTACAAACAAAACTCCCCGGTTTCGGCCTTTTCTTGTTGGCGCGGTTCTGACGCCTGGCACCATGGGCAGCGTTGAAGGCATCGGGCCAGGTGGACGGCCAACTCCCTTCGCAGGGTCCGAATTGAGAACGGCTGGTGGCGTTCAGGTCGAATCGGCGGAGCCCCGCGGTCTGTAGGCTCTGGGTACGGCAGGTGCTTTGAGCGCTAGGGCGCCCGGAGAAACTCCGGAGGGGGAAAAAGAGAGCCGTTCCACCATGAGGAAGGCATATGCCGCAATGCAGAGTGTTGCGTGGTGATGAAATCCTCGCCAGCCCCGTCCTTCATAGTGGCCAAGTCCGACCTCCTGCTTGAGCTCCTGATAGTCCCGCTCGATCCGCCATCGGAGCTTTGCGGTGTCGACCAGTTTCTTGAGCGATGTTCTACGGGGTAACGTGGAGAGCCAGTACTTCGTGGGCTCCGACTCTCCCTCAGGCCATTCGATCAACAACCATTCCTCGGGGCGAGGTTTTGAGCGCAGGTAATCACGGTGAGCTGGCCGAACTCGGACAGCTGCGAATCGTGAGCGCATCGTACCTCGACTTCCCTCGCGCCAATTGACACTTCGGTACTTCTTCTCTGGGAGAGCTTGGGCCAGTTCCAGAAAGGTAACTAACTGATGCGATGCGTCACGACCTACACACTTCGCTGGACGTCCCCATCCCGATGGTCGCGGTTGAGGGGACAGAGGGGCTTCGCCCGGTCGCCAGACCGACGTGTTGTTGTTGATGCCTACGACGTACGGCAAGTCCATGTGTCGGTGACGGCATCTCGGAACTCGACACAGTTGCCGTATCCTGCGTCAGCCACCACCGGTCTTCGGGGGATTCCGGTCTCGAGGGCTGCCTTGATCTGATCTCTCGAGATCTCCCACTTCTTCTGGAACTTGATGTGCTCGGGGACCTTGGTCTTCCTTCTCCGCTCCGGGTCCTCGGCCCACTTCTCTGGCAGATGAAGCCGATGGGCAATGGGCAGGCTCCCGCTGGCATTGGCCAACGACAGAGAGACCGCCACTTGGCAGTTGTCCTGCTTGCCGATCTCTCCGCAGTACTGCCTGGCGACACCGACCATGTGCTTCCCACGTTTTCGGCTCCCCGTATCATCGACGACCCAGACCAGCTCGTCGCCAGATTCCTGCAGCACCGGTAGGGCGTAGCCTCGAACCGTCGACATCATCTCCTCATCGTTCCACGGCGCATCCGCCACGAAGTGATGCATGGACTGATGCTGCTTGCGAACTCGGTCCGGTGCGGTTCGAGCCGCCATGGGCTCGACGCTCTTGCGCTCACCTGGGAGCAGCAGGCCGGTGCAGTAGTCCCTCAGCGGCGCAGCCCGATCGGCGTGCCCGGCAGCCTCAGTCAACAGCTCGACGTAACTCTCGAAACGTTCTTGATGATCCACTTTGCGATGCGTGTCTCTGCTCATGGAGAAGTAGAGAACATGCGCATGCATGTGTGTCAAGACCGTTTTAACACAGTCGTACTAGGGCCTCCCGTTGACCGCATCTACATTCTGGAGAGCTGGGCAGCCACTCGGTGGTCTCGATAGTTGATGAGTGCCGGTGTCTCTCTCGCCTCCCCGTCCAACTCTGGCTAACAGAAGGAATGCAGCAGACGATCTCATCTGTCACTCGACCTGCTGACGCAGGTCTCGCGCCAGACCGGGGTGACACCTCCGCTACGCTCCGGCATCACCCCTTGACCTCGCAGCTGATTCCGGACGTTATGCGTCTTGACAGACTCACCAGCATCCCGTGACGCACGATCCCAACGCAGTGCGGTTTAGGCTACTCAACGCGACCGTCAGGCAGGCGATTCCTCAAGTCTTCATCATACCGCATCGAGAAAGAGACCCCGCACTCTACTCTCTTGGAAACTGCCCCCAGAACGCAGAAGCCGAACGTTTGGCTTCCTCCTCCGAGCCGTGCCCGGATACGTCATCCATTTCTACACGACGCCCGTCCTCGGTCTCCACCCAATACCTCTGGTTCTCTTCATCCACTTCAACCACCTTTCCAGAACACACGGACACTGTAGAACTCTTGAGTTCAGGCCCCCTTTCTTCAGGCAGGCCTCCCGTCCCGGAACCTTCCCACCAATAAAGTACATCACCGACTTGTCGATTCATGAATTCCCTCCACAGGTCCCTGCCTGTTCTCGTATTGGCATCATCTTCGAGATCCCTGCCGTCAGTCGCGACCCGAGACTACACCATGGATCTACGTAGCCAGACGAACGTCTCTAGTAATGGTCCAGTCCGGTGGCGACAGACCCACTCCTTGGGGGTTCTCTGTCGCCGCCCCCTCTCCCCCCGCACCGCGTAATACCTACCCGCTATCTCCTCCAAACAATCGCCGAAAGTTGTCTCGCATCATGTCCAAGATCCAAATGAGTGTCTTTCCCTTCCTTGACTTCAATTCGCCAATGAGTGTGAAAGCGTACTTCGCAGGATACACGACAGTAGCATGAGGGGCTTGCCATGGATACTCGGGGTTTGGCCCACCCTGCGCCAAGTCAGGCGATAATGACTCGACCTCACCCGCCAGCGGCAAAACGCCATCAATGATTCCCTTCACACTCTTGCCTGGTACGCCCAAGAGATCCTGAAGAGCAGGATTCCTCGCCAACAATCGCAATTGGCGCACAAGAGCTTTGTGAGACCGTTTCGGCTGCTCCCTTCCGCCTTGAGACCGAGCGTCTATAGCCTTGGCGAGCTTCTCAGTTGTCATTTGAAGATAGTGCAGATAATGACAGTCCTCAACATTCGCTTTCTCCAACACGCTGAGAACTCGTCTATCTGCGCGGCTCTGCTCCAAAAACGCTGCATCCCAATCCACGAATCACCGCCCATGTCAACGTGAGCACAGCTCTTTCCATCGTACCTTCTCGAGAACACATCTGAGCAAGCAATCTATCCCCGACGGCGCTCGCATTCACCACGAGCGGGTACCGGATGCGGTCTGAGTATTCCACGTATCGGAAATGCGCGACTGTCGCCGCAACCAAAAGTCGGACCGGTTCTCGTCACGAATCACAGACCTTTCGAAACACTCTGCCGAGTGAAGTGAACCCTCTCCGCTTGGTCACTCTTCCATTCCGACGGCAGCTGTAGTTCTCCCGATTCGATAGCCTTCCACTCGGAGGGGGTCACGTCAGCGATTACACATGAGTATGGCACATCTCTCGATCGAGTAAATCTTACCGGATCAATGGACTCGCACGAATCGCTATCACTGTTCACTTCCAGCAAACGGATCTCGTTCTCGGGTCCACCAGGATACCAGACGATCCTCTCTAGGCCATCTTCAATCTCAAAGTGTTTCCTCGCTAGTTCCCTTGCAACATCCTCTCGGCTCTTCACTCCAGTACCTCGCTGTTCCACAACAATCTGATAGCTCGCGCAGATCGTGGATTGTCACGTTTGGCCACCCAAGTCGTTTCGTTACCGTACCATACTTCACACACACCGTGCTATCACGAGCGGTGAGGTCTCATCGTCGGACTACAGAGACTTAAGACGTCCTCGGAAGTAGCCCGACAGCGTCGCCAAAAGACGCATAACAGGAGAATGCAGCAGACGATCTCATCTGTCACGCCGGCTGCTGTCGCAGCCGACGCGCCAGACCGGGGCGACACCTCCGCTCCGCTCCGGCATCACCCCTTGACCTCGCAGCTGATTCTTGACGTTATCCATCGCTCTAACGCC
>JAJFLN010000752.1 GCA_021772705.1 Candidatus Cloacimonadota bacterium
GGCGAAGGGGGCGGCGATGAGTCAGCTGTCCCGATCGGCCGGAAAGTCGGCGACCTGGCAGACCGGCTCGAAGGATGGAACGGTTCGCAGGCTTCACTGGAGTCGATCCCGGCCCCTGGCCGATGAGCCCTCGGAGGCAGCCCGGGAGTTCCTGCGTCAGAATCGAGGCGCCTTCCGGGTCAATCCGGATCGGTGGAGCCTGGAGGAGATCGGCAGGAAGCACAGCCGCGGCCGGAGACACCTGCGGTTCCGCCAGAGGGTGGGGGGCCTTCCTGTGGTGGACGCCCTGGTTGGAGTGGACCTGGATATGGAGGGCCGAGTCCTTTCGGTTTCCAATGATAGCCGGCCATCCCTGACGCTCTCCACGGCTCCCAGATCGATCGATGCGTCCCGGGCCCGGCGGATAGCCCTGGAGCATTTGGGCGTTACCGGCGTTCTTCGCGGGGACATTCACCATGAAGCCATGGCCTTGGCCGATGGGCGGCACGCCGTTCCGGTCTGGCGGATCCGAGTACCGGCCTACTCGCCCCTGGGTGACTGGGAGGTGTTGGTGGATCAGCGGGACGGCTCGATCCGAAGGCTGAGAGACCGTCTCAGAAGGGCGACTGGCTCGGGGCAGGTCATCGATCCCAACCCGGTGGTGGCTCTCCGTAACTCGGGTGTCCGGGACGGCGGAGATGCCGACAGCGCCGTGTCTAGCTCGGCCTATTCCTCCGTCGCTCTTCTGGGGCTCGATGGGTCCGGTCTGCTGCGAGGCGAGTACGTGGACGCATTCTCACAGTCCACCGATGGATTCGGCACGGGGACGGGGACCATTACCCGGGCCAACGAGGCGTCCCTGCAGTTCTTCTTCACCCGCTCGGACAAGCGGTTCGAAGAGGTGCAGGCCTACTACCACATTGACCGGATTCAGCGCTTCATACAGAACTCTCTGGGGTTCGACAACATCAGCAACCGGCGGATCTCCGTGAACGTTCATGCATTCACCGATGACAACTCCTTCTTCAGCCCCGACACCCGATCCCTCACCTTTGGGGATGGCGGCGTGGACGACGCCGAAGACGCCGACGTGATTATTCATGAGTACGGCCACGCCATCCAGGACGATCAGATCCCGGGCTTCGGCACCAGCTCGGAAGCTCGTGGAATCGGCGAGGGGTTCGGAGACATCCTGGCGGTGCTGTACTTCTCTTCTCTGGGTCAGAACTTCAACACCCCCGTTGTCGCAGACTGGGACGCCACGGCCTACTCCTCCGACAATCCGCCGAATCTCCGCCGGGTGGACGGTCAGAAGGTGTACCCCAGGGACCTGGTGGGCGAGGAGCACCGGGACGGCGAGATCTGGTCGGGCGTCCTCTTCGAGATCCGGAACCGTTTGGGAGGCGGCTCTTCCTCGGACCGCACCCTGCTCCAGCTGATCTTGCAGAGTCATTTCAGTCTGGTGCCGGCCTCGGGGTTCACCGATTCGGCCAACGCCATCCTGGCGGCCGATTCGGAGCTGAACGGGGGCGCGAACCTGTCGGTCTTGCGACAGGCCTTCATCGACCGGGGGATCCTGTCCAGCAACTCCGCGCCCGTGATCGGGGGGGTCACTCCGTCCAGCGCCCCGAACCTGGGCAACGCCCTGGTGGTGGTCAACGGGTTCGGCTTCACCGGCGCCACCCGGGTCTTCCTGACGGGACCGGCCACCGTGGAGCTGAGTCCCTTCTCGGTACTCGATGACAGCCGAATCCAGGTCACCGTCCCCGGCGGTCTCACGGCCGGCTCCTACACCGTGAACGTCGTCTCCCCCGGGGGAACAGGAAACGGACCGGGCCGATTCCACGTGGACGATCACCCCGGGACCTTCCAGGCCGTCACTTCAGCAGACCGGGTCGTACCGGGAGGCTCCCGGGCGGGCAACGTCGGCAACGGAGCCGACGAGGACTACTTCAGCTTCGCCGCCGCCGGGGGCGCCAGTTACGTCCTCAAGACAGCTGCCCCTTCCAACCTGGACACGCTGCTGACCCTCTTCGACCGGGACGGCACGACCCAGCTGGGTGAGAACGACGACGAGTCCCATCCTCAGATCTTGACCAGCAGGATTGACTTCACCGCTCCCGCCAGCGGCACCTACTTCCTCAGAGTCAAGGGCTACGACGGGCGGGTGGCCGGGGACTACACCCTGTCTGTCGCGGGCCAGGGCGGCATCGACCTCCGGGCCAATGGAGTCTCCACAGCTTCCTCCGTGCCTTCCGGACAGGCTCTGGTTCTCACCCTGGGAGTCGAGAATGCCGGTAACGAAGCATCGCCGTCATTCCCGGTGGAGCTGTCGCTCCTCCTGGGCGCCTCCTCCTCGAGTCCGGCTCACATACTGACCACAGCCAGCGCCGCCGGTCTCAGCGGCGGGGCCGCCACGGCCATCAGCTTCGGGGGCATCGTCATCCCCGAGCTGCTGCGGCCCGGAACCTACGGACTGGCGGCCAGGATCGATCCAGCCGGTGTGGTGGCCGAACTGGACGAGACCAACAACGAGACGACATCCACGGGAGTACTGCAGGTCACCACCCCGGCCACGTCCCTGTCCCAGCGCCTATCTCTGCCGGCGGGTCTCTCCCTGATCGGTCTTCGGGTCAGGTCATTCACGGACAACGGGGTGGCCAGGGATGTCCGGAATCTGGCTGACGATTTGAATGCGACCTATGTTGCCCGGGTCCGGTCGCAGGATGGCGGCCTGTCCCAGTTCGAGGTTCATTACCCAGCCGCAGGCACTCCTGGCTTCCCCCTCGAGGGCAGCCGCGGCTATCTGGTCTGTCTGACGTCACCGGCGGACATTACCCTCAGGGGTATGCCTTGGCCCGATGGAACCGAACGGGTCAGACTGGAACAGGGAGTGAACATTCTCTCCTACCCCTTCGGAGTACCGGCGGGAGAAGGAGCCGATGATCTGCTGTCCCGTACCGAAGCCCAGCTCTTGATCGAGACTCTCACCGGCGGCCTGTCGGGGCAGCGATTCAAGACTCGGGTGACGGGATCGGCCAAGAGCGACACGACTCTGAGTGCCGGCAGAGGCTACCTGCTCATCCTGCCTCGCCTGCCTGCGGCAGGTGCCGAGATTACGCTGCCTCGGCCTTGACCCAAAGCGTCATGGGCTGGTAAATTATTGGCCCCCTGCGCGACCCCGAGGGCCGTGCCTGCACCGCATCGAGTGACGCGGCGCAGCATCTTTTCTATGGAGGCAAAAAGCTGATGCCCGTATTCGTAGACATGAGTTTCGATTACATCGAGCTGTTCAGTTTCATGCTCGCCCTGCTGGCTGGCGGCTCTGCACTCAAGATCGCATTTACCACCGGTAAGTTCGTCGAGTCCCACGACGCCGGGAACGAGAAGATGACAAAGATCGCCGGCTACATCCAGCGCGGCGCCATGGCCTTCATGCGGAGGGAGTACACGATCCTCCTGGTCTTCATCCTGATCATGGTCGTCGTCATCGGGGTGGGGCTCAACAAGAAGACCGCCGTCTGCTTCGTACTCGGAGCACTCTGCTCGAGCATGGCGGGATACTTCGGGATGCGGATCGCCACGCTGGCAAATGTTCGCACCGCCGCTGCCGCCAGCACGGAGGGCGTCGCAGGAGCGCTGGGAGTGGCCTTTGCCGGCGGCTCCGTCATGGGCTTCCTCGTCGTCGGACTGGGCCTGTTCGGTCTCGGACTGGCTGCCATCCTGGTCTACGGCTGGCTCGACTTCCGGTACCACATGCGCCTGGGGCTGCAGTACGCCTACTTCGAGAGCAACTTCGCCATGCTGAAGCATGGCCTCGAAGCCCTGGCCGGCTTCGGCCTCGGTGCCTCGTCAATCGCCCTCTTCGCCCGCGTCGGCGGCGGTATCTACACCAAGGCTGCTGACGTCGGCGCGGACCTGGTAGGTAAAGTCGAGAGCGGCATCCCAGAGGACGATCCCCGGAACCCGGCTGTCATCGCCGACAACGTGGGCGACAACGTGGGCGACGTCGCCGGAATGGGCGCCGACCTCTTCGAGTCCTACGTCGGCTCTCTCGTGGCGGCAATGACCGTCGGACTGACCCAGTTCCACCAGTACGACAGCGCCGGTTTCAACGCCTTCTACGCCATCCTGGCTCCCCTGGCCATCGCAGCCCTGGGCGTCCTGGCCTCCTACATAGGCACCACCTTCGTCAAGACTGACAACGAGGACGAGATCGGAAGCGCCCTGCACAAGGGAACTTACGTCAGCGGCGCATTCGTCGTCGCCGGCGCTCTGGTCATTTCGATGATCTGCTTCGATGACATCCCTGCCGACCGGGTCGCCGACATTTACCCTTACGGTGTGCCCGGCGGAGTCTTCATGGCCATCGTCCTGGGACTGGGCATCGGCATCGCCATCGGCAAGTTGACCGAGTACTACACCTCCTATGACTATTCTCACGTCAAGGACATCGCCAAAGCTTCCGAGACCGGCGCCGCAACGAACATCATCACCGGAATGGCCGTCGGTATGGAGAGTATCCTCTGGCCCGTGGGACTCATCGCCCTCGGCACCTGGGGCGCCGCTTACTGCGCCGGTCTTTACGGCGTGGCCATGGCCGCCGTGGGTATGCTCTCCACCACGGGAATGACCGTGGCCATCGACGCCTACGGACCGATCGCTGACAACGCTGGCGGTATCGCCGAAATGGCAGGTATGGATCCGGAGGTGCGGAAGATCACCGACAGGCTCGATTCCGTCGGCAACACCACCGCCGCCATCGGTAAGGGATTCGCCATCGGCTCCGCGGCCCTGACGGCCCTGGCTCTGTTCTCGGCCTACTCCGAGACCGTGAGGCTCCTCGGTGTCCCGCTCGACCTTGACTTGCTGCAACCCAAGGTGATCTGTGGTCTGTTCCTGGGCGCCATTCTGCCTTACTTCTTCTCGGCCCTGACCATGCGGGCCGTGGGCGCGGCGGCTCACGAAATGATCGAAGAGGTTCGCCGCCAGTTCCGGGAGGACCCGGGAATCATGGCGGGCACCAGCGAGCCGGACTACGAGTCCTGCGTCGCCATCTCCACCGGTTCCGCCATCAAGCGAATGCTGTTTCCAGGCCTGATCGCCATCGTCATTCCCATCATCGTCGGTTCCATTGACGTCAATCTCCTGGGTGGACTCCTGGCTGGCTCCACTGTCAGCGGCGTGCTTCTAGCCATCATGATGGCCAACGCTGGCGGCGCCTGGGACAACGCCAAGAAGTACATCGAGGCGGGTCATCACGGCGGAAAGGGTTCAGACGCCCACCATGCCGCCGTCGTTGGCGACACCGTTGGAGATCCCTTCAAGGACACGTCGGGACCGTCGATCAACATCTTCATCAAGCTCGTGTCGATC
>JAJFLN010000753.1 GCA_021772705.1 Candidatus Cloacimonadota bacterium
TCGTCCAGACCAAAGACCGACCGTCCGTGGGCGAAGCGCTTCTCCGCCGGCCGGCCTTCCAGGAACAGGACCAGGTGGGGGGTCAGCTCCTTCTCCCCCAGGTTCAGGAATGCCTCCAGCGCTCGGGCTCGTCTCCGAGGATCTGTAGAACTCAGTCCCGGGGACAGACGTCTGTGGAGTGTCGGTTCCCGCTGCTCCGAAATGGCGTGCACCACCAGCATGACCCGGTCCCAGATCCTGCCCTCCAGAATGTCCAGCAGCCAGGTCCCGCCAGAGGAGTCCGTCGCCAGGGGCTGCAGTGCCAGACCCACTCCGGTGAGCAGGAAGGCGCCCTCGATCTCCCGCCGGGCCAGGTCATTCAGAAACTCGGGCTGGCCTAGCCTGGCCAGCAGGTCGACGGCCCGATGACGCTGGATGGCGGGCGATCCGCGACTCATGGCGGCAGACTTCAGAGGCCCCAGCGCCAGGTCGCCCAGCCCCTCGAGACTCTCGGCAGCCAGGGTGTGAATCCGAGGATGCGGGTCCGACAGGGCTTCCACGTAGGCCTCCGCCACCTCCGGCGCGAAGAACCAGCTGAGGGCATGAACCGCGGGCAGGCGAACCGTGGCGTCCGGGTCACGCAGAGTCTCGTGGTAGAGGTTGATCAGGGCCGGATCGTCGCCAGTCTCTGCTCTGCCCAGGGCCTGGAGCGCTGCCCGTCGAACCTCCTTCTCGGGGTGACGGAGCAGCCGCCTCACGCTCTGCAGGCCGGCGCCGAGTTCGCCTCCCGCCAGGACCTCCAGACATCGCTTCACCAGCTCCAGGTCGTCACTGGTCAGGAGCGCCACCAGGACCGGCAGGGCTTGCTCCCTCAGGCTCGAATCCTCGCTATCGATGAGACAGGCCGCAGCGGCGGTGCGCACGGTGATCGATGAGTGCTGTAGAAAAGACGACACCCGGTCTGCCGACTCCGCCGCGGGCCAGCGGCCCAGCTGCCGCACCGAGCTGGCCAGGATCGTCTCGTCGGAACTCGCGAGTCCGATCTCCACCAGCTCCAGCGTGGCCTCATCCAGGGACCGCAGGCCGTCCAGGCTCCGGGCCTTCAGCGACGGGTCCGCCCCGCTCCCCAGGAAGGCGCGCAGGATGTTCCGGGCCCGGGCGTCGCCGGTGGAGGCCAGAGTGTCGATGGCCACGGAACTCACTCCCGGATCGGAGTGCTCCAGCAGCCGCTCCAGTTCGCTGAACAGCTCGGAGGGAGCCGATCGCAAGTCCAGTCGAGCCAGGGTCCGGCGACCGGACTCGCCCCCACCGAGCAGGGCCAGGACCGCGGAGGCATAGAGTCGCCTCAGGGGCAGGGTGCTGGCCAGCAGGATGGCTCCCACCAGGGCAGCCAGGCATCCGAGCAACAGAGGTGTCTGCACGCCCTGGACCAGACTGAGCAGCCCAAAGGCCGCCATGGTGGTCGCCGGAATCACGGCTCCCGTGGTCAGAAGCCGGGTCCGCAGGGCCACCGGGTCCGGCAGGCCGGCAGCGACCAGAGTGTAGAAAGAGTTCCCAATGGTATGGGCCAGGACAGAATGGACGAACCGCATTCCCAGGGCAGGGATGTAGGAAAAGCTGATCAGAGCCGCCCCGCCCACGAGACAGGAGAATGCCGGATAGACCTTGCCAGCTCCCGAGAGACCCACCCGATTCATCGCCCAGGGTGTCAGGACCAGGTTGACGAAGAGACCCAGAAGGCTCGAGATGGCCCCGAAGGTCCCGTAGAAGGCGGTCAGATCATCGGCGTCGGGATAGGCGGAGGCGAAGATGACGTTAGCCTCGTACTCGAACACTCGCAGAGTCAGAAACGAGAGGACCGTGAAGGCTAACATCCACAGAGCCAGAGGCTGTCGCCTCACCTCTGCCATGCTGGCCAACCCCGAGGTCCCGGGCTGCACACGGGAGCGCTTCAGGGGCTTCGCCCGCCGGGTCAGAAGCTCGATGGCCGCCAGCGCAGCCAGGAGGAAGATCCCGTAGATGGGGACCAGGTCCAGAGTGGAGAGCCGGGCCAGGAGCCATCCCACGGCGACTCCCCCCAGGGCTCTGCCCAGGCTGTAGGCTGCCAGCACCCGGGGGAAGAGCCGCTTGGCCTGCTGCAGATCGAAGTAGAGCCCCTGAAAGTTGTTCAGGTGCAGCATACCGAGGATCAGCAGCACGGTGAAGTTCAGGTAGAGGAGCAGGGGAGCCACCGGCAGCCCGCCCACCTCCCAGCCCAGGGAGTGGACGCCTCGGAGGGCGAAAGCCAGGGTTGCGTTGAGTCCCAGAATGAGCCGGAACAACCCGAGTGGGTTCAACCGGCCGGCAAGCCTGCCATACATGAAGGCCCCGGCGGTCACGGTCAGATCGCTGACCACGAAAAAGAGGGGCAGGTAGCCTGCCCCCCAGCTCAGAACGAACAGGGACTCCGCCGAGGCGTGGCCGAGAGCTCCGGCGACTCCCCAGAGGGAGGCAAAACAGGCGAACCAGCCCAGCAGGACTCCTTCGCCGGGCCGCAGGTCCAGCCATCGTGTAATCCCGATCACCCTTACAGGCTAGCTCAGCAACCGGGCCGTTGGAACCCTGCATAGAGGAACCTCACCGGGTGCAGCTTTCTCCTGATCTTGCGCTGGGACAGACTTCTACCCGTTCACCCCACTATGGATGCCCGCATCCAGGACGACTGAATGGCCGAGTTTTCCCGCTCCCTTCGTCCTGAGCCGAAGCATGTCCTGAGCGACGTCGAAGGGGATAAACGGAGCGGGCGGCCATATCGTCTGAGCCATCTGTCGAAGCATGTCCTGAGCGACGCCGAAGGGGATGAATGGAGCGGGCGGCCATATCGTCTGACCCTTCGGCAAGCTCAGGAGAGGGGCCGGTCCGCGAAACGACGTTCTGTGCCTCGACAAGCTCGGCACGAACGGATA
>JAJFLN010000754.1 GCA_021772705.1 Candidatus Cloacimonadota bacterium
GCCGGCGAGGCGGCGCTCGCTGGCCGGCGTGGCTCAACGAGATCGTCGATCCCGAGTCAGGCATTCCCCGGCCGGACAGGCTCGCGGCCCGGATACGCGAGCTCCGGATGGAGATGGGTGTCAGGAGGCAGCAGGCATGAGAGCGACCAAAGACAATCCCCGGCATGCCACAGCCCCCCTTTCCGGCCGAGGCCGCTCCGTCCCGCATCCCACCCCGGCAGCGCGCCTCTCCCGACGTGCGGAAGAGGTGGCGATGGCGCTGCTACGCCGGTGCCGGGGCGACCTGGGCCGACTCGCCGACCTGGAAGGAACCGGTCCGGTGAAGGACTTCGAGGAGGCATTCGCCCGGCTCCAGGGCGCGGCGGCGGAAGACGGGCCGCGAGCGGCCCTGACCCGGCTCGAGAAGGAGTTCCCGGATCGGGCGGATCTTCGATTGGCCTGCCTGGAAACCGAGTTGACCCTCGATAGCGGTGACTACGATCGAGGGCTCCGCCTCGCCCGCGAGCTGCACCGGGCCCACGGGGTCCAGCCCGCCGTACTGGTGCTCCTCGCCGACGCCCTCGAGTTCTGCGGAAGATTCGAGGAGGCCTACGAGCTGATAACCAAAGCACCTCCCGACTCGGGACTGGCCCATCGCACGAACGAGTTGAAGGATCTGGCGGCACGGGAGCACGCGCAACGAGACGCCATGGACGAGACCGCCGACCGGATCGAGCCGGTCCATTCCCTGCAGGCGGCGGTTGGAGGCGACACGGCTCCTCCGAAGACGGAACTGCTGACTCGATTGCTCCACCTCTTCCAGGGCCACCCGGCGGCCTTCGCCATGCAGGTCCGCCTCGGGGAATCGGATCGATTCGGATACCGGCCGGTTCGCCGGGGCCTCCGCCGGGAGGATCTGGCGGCCCACTTGCGGGGAGACAGGACCCTGGGTGTCTACTTCCTCGATTCCGCCGGGTCCACACGGCTCGCTTGCTGGGACCTGGATATCCGGGAGTCGTTCCTGCGGGAATCCCAGCGAGACCCGGATCTAGCGAAGCGGCTCCGGCTCCGGTTGACCCGGGCAGCCCAGAGTCTCTGCCTGGCAGCAGAGAAAGCCGGTTTGCCGCTGGCGGTGGAGTCCTCTGGCCGGAAAGGCCTGCACTTCTGGTTGTTCTGCCCCGACACGGCGGCGCGGGAGATCCGCGTCCTGGGCCGCTGGCTGCTCGACAGGGCGGGCCCTCCCGGCGATGGGCTGTGCCCGTATCGGCCAGCTGTTGCCCCATCTGGCCGGGGCTGATGTCTGCCGATGCCGGTTCCGGTTGCCGGCGCGGGGCTACCCGGCGCCGATGGCCCATGCCGGACTCTATCCGGTGGCGAGTGGGAGACTGTCACGGGGTTCCCGTGACCGGCCGTCCCGGAACCTGGAAGCGATCCTGAGACTGGAGATCGCGGCGTCGGAGGACCCGGTTCGGCTGGCCCGTCTCGAGGCGCTCCTGGCCGACCGGGTCGCATTCCTCGAACGGGAAGCCCGGCAGGCCACGGCTCCCGGCGACGGAGCTGGGAGCGCGAATTCCCGAAACCGCGCAGGCCCCGCACGCCTCCGTGTAATACGAGGACTTCATGACGCCGGCAGCGGCGGGAAGACCGGAGCTGGCGAAGGCCCAGCCGGAGAGGGCGAGGGAGAAAGATGAGCACACTACCGAAACCAAGGGAACATCGATCCGGAACGAGCCTCCGACGCCCGGAGCGTCTCGCCCTGCCCCGCCATCTGACGGGCCCGGTGGGCGAGCTGGTGCAGCGCTGCCCCGCCATCGGAAGGATCCACGCGAGAGCCCGGGGCGGGAAGCCCCTCACGGCCGAGGAGGTGCACGTCGTGATCCAGACGTTCGCAGGCCTCGGCGAGGACGGCTGGCTCTTCGTACACCAGCTGCTCGGAACAGATCGAGGGTACGACCCGGATCTGGTGAACCGGACCCTGGGGGCTGTTTCGCCGCAGCCGATCGGTTGCGCCAAGATCCGGTCCCGGCTTCGCCGGGACGGAGCTCCCGACCTCTGTCACTGTGTCTTCAAACTGCCACCGGAGAGCTACGCGGCGCCGGTGGTGCACCTGGATCGATTTCCGCCGGCCCCGGGCAAGGTCCAACGGTCGGGGGAGCAGCCGCCCGACCTGGACGGCGACGGCCGGCGGCATGGCTACCTCAGCCGGGCCGCCAAGGCCGCCGCCGCCCTTCTCGGCCTGAATCGTGAGTGAACGGTCTCGAGGCGGATCATGAGCGACTCCGACGACATCGCCCCGACTTCGCTCTACGTCGTAGAGCAAGGCTCTCGACTGCACCGGGTCGGAGCCCGGCTGCTGGTCCGGGACCGGGAGCGCCGGGTCCTGCGGGATGTCCCCATGTTCCGCCTGGATCGGGTGCTTCTATTCGGCAACGTGGAGGTGACGACGGAAGCATTCGTGCAGATCGTCCGGAAGGGGATCGATCTGGTCTACCTGACCCGGACCGGCAGCTTCAAGTGCCGAGCCAACCCGCTTCGCCTCGAGGACGCCGAGCTCCGGGTCCTCCAGTACCGGCTCTCACTTGACGTGGAGAGACGGCTGGCCGCGGCACGGAGGATGGTGGCGGCGAAGATAGGCAACTGCCGGGTACTCCTCCGCCGCACCACCCCGGCCGCGCCGCCGATCCGGGGCGCACTGATGCCGAAGCTGAAGCAACTGGCCTCGGAGGCCGAGCGTGCTCCCAGCCTGGAGTTTCTGAGGGGCATCGAGGGGACGGCAGCCAGAGAATACTTCGCAGGCCTCGGCGCCAAGCTCAAACAGGATCTTGGATTTCTCGGCCGCGCCCGACGGCCACCCAGAGACCCGGTCAACGCCCTTCTTTCCTTCGGCTACACTCTTCTCTACGGTCAGGTCCTGTCGGCGGTCCACACGGCAGGACTCGATCCGTACCAGGGAGTCCTCCACGTTATCCAGAAAGGCCGCCCCTCCCTACCGCTGGACCTGATGGAAGAATTGCGTCCTCTCGTGGACGGCCTGGTCCTCGGCCTCGTGAACCGGGTTGCTCTGACGGCTCGGGACTTCCGCATGGACCCGCAGCTCGGATGCCGCATGTCCGAGAGAGCCCTGGCACGCTTTGTCGACACGTTCCATGCCCGTATGCGGGGGACCGTGCTTAGCGAAGCTACCGGCAGGACCGTGAGCTACAGCGAGTTCATCCGGCTCCAGGCCCGAGCCTTCGCCGACTTCACTCGCCGCAATACAGAATATATTCCGTTGTGTTGGCGGTGAGGCGAGGTGCCTACCCCGGACTCCAGTTCCCGGAGAGGGCCCTGACTCTCCCTTTACTGAACGCCTTCTCACGATCCATCGAGCCGCGGCAACCGCCAAGATGACCCGCCATCAAACCGGAGAATCGAAAACCCGCATGACTAAAGGCACGCATGTGCCTTGAAGCCCGAGATCCCGCATGAACTGGAGACAGCCCTTTCGGTACAACTCACGCAGATATCGACCCGATCGTGAAAACCCGCATGACTTCGATCTGATCCGCGACTCCGCTCCACCACGGGATCTACAGCCGTTCACGGGACTTGCAGTCTCCAGAATCGTTTGCTAGAGTTCATCCTGAACCCCCCCCAACCGCTGACCCCGCTTCCAGACTGCATTCTCGTCGGCGCCACGAGGCCAGATCCGTGTCTTGATCGACCACCGGAAAGGAGATCCGCGCAAACCGCCTCTACACCCCGCATCAATAAACGATTCTCAGCGCCTCCGTCCCAAACGCGTTCCTCGTTCCAGAGGATTGAAACATGTCATCAGCATCGGCTTGGCGCAGACCCTTCGAGTCCCAAACGCGTTCCTCGTTCCAGAGGATTGAAACTCGTGCTCGACATCCCCCAGAGCGACCACCTGTCCGTCCCAAACGCGTTCCTCGTTCCAGAGGATTGAAACTCCTGCGCGGGACCATGATGGCCCGCAAGGCACCGGCAGTCCCAAACGCGTTCCTCGTTCCAGAGGATTGAAACTTGAACGTTGGACCCAGTACAGAAACAGGAAGC
>JAJFLN010000755.1 GCA_021772705.1 Candidatus Cloacimonadota bacterium
GATGAACAGATTGACTCAGGATACTCAGAGAGACGGCACACCTACCCGAGTCGGAATCCTACGAAGGCTCACCTGCGGAGTCCTGGACTTCTTCGAGGACCGGCTCAAGCTGGTCAGCCTTTACAAGTTCCTGGCCAGCAAACCGGTCCCAAAGGGTCTCAACTTCAGCTACACCCTTGGCAGCGTGAGCCTGTTCCTCTTGGCCAACCAGCTGTTCACGGGAATGCTGCTGGCCATCTACTACAAGCCAACCGTGGCTGCCGCCTATGACAGCGTCCGATTCATCGAAGAGACGGTCCGCTTTGGATGGCTGATCCGGCAGCTCCACGCCTGGGGCGCCAACCTAATGATCCTGGCGGTCTGCATGCACATGATCCGGATCTTCTGGTACGGCTCCTACAAACGGCCCAGGGAGCTGAACTGGCTTCTTGGCGTCGGACTCCTCGGTGTCACCATGACCTTCGGGTTCACGGGCTATCTGCTGCCCTGGGATCAGGTGGCCTACTGGGCCAGCAAGGTCGGCACCGAGATCCCCGGCGCCCTGCCATGGATTGGCCCCTATTTGATCATACTCATGCGCGGCGGGCCGGAGATCACGGAGGCCACATTGGGCCGGTTCTACATGATTCACACCATGGTCTTGCCGGGATTGATCGTTTTCATGGTTCTGATCCATCTGGCAATCATGCGCCTCCACGGCATCACCAGCCCCGGTGATGAGGAGGTGAAGGAGACGGTTCCATTCTTCCCGAACCACGTGCTCAAGGACGCCATATCAATTTACGCCGTCCTGGCGTTGCTCTACGCCCTGGTGGTCCTCTCCCCGTGGAGGCTCCACGGCCAGGCAGATCCTCTGGTCACCCCGGAGGGAGTGAAACCGGAATGGTACTTCCTCTGGATGTACCAGTTCATCAAGTACTTCCCGCAGCAGATCGGGCCCTTGTCGGGCAAGGTGGTCGGAATCGTGACCTCCTCGTCGTTCTTCGTTCTGCTGGCTTTGTTGCCATTCATCGATCGGTCGCCGTTTCGATCGCCACGTCGACGGAAGCTGGTGGTCGCCATCGGCATCCTGCTGCTTCTGGGAATCGTCTTCCTCACGTTCCTCGGCTTCATCTGTGAACGGGAATTGACGATATTCGGCACCCATTATCACTTCGACATTCTAGGATTTCCCAGGGCGGTGAAGGGTCCATGAAGATGAAGCTCCCCCTTGCCCTGGCCACGTTACTCATCCTCGTTCCAAACGGCTCCGAGGCGGCACCGGCTGACCTCGGCTCCTGTGGAGGCTGTCATGCCGAGCAGGCCGAGCCGTTCCTCGAGTCAGCCCACGGTCTTGCCGGCCTGGCCTGTCATAACTGTCACGGAGGCGATCCGGAGGAGTGGGTCCCAGAGGACTCCATGTCGGCGCAGAAGAACTTCATCGGAAAGGTAGGTCGTCGGGACGTTCCGGCCTTCTGCGCCCGCTGTCACGCCAGCGAGGAGAAGATGGCCGGAAGCACCTTGCCGACGGATCAGTTCGATCACTACCGGTCCAGCTTTCACGGAAAGAAAGTACTCGTCGAAGGAGACACGACGGCAGCAGTTTGCATCGATTGTCACGGCAGCCACGACACCCGCCGGGTGTCGGATCCCCTGTCCCGGGTCAACCGGGCCCAGGTCGCCAAGACCTGCAGCAGCTGCCACAGCGATGACGTGAAGATGAACGTCTACGCCATCCCGACGGATCAGTACAAGAAGTGGTCCCACAGCTATCACGGCAAGGCGGTCCTGAAGAAGGGCGACCTGCGGGCGGCTGTATGCATCGACTGTCATGGGGCCCATGACATCGTCAATCCCGCCGACCCCCTCTCCCAGGTACATCCGGACAACATCGTCAAGACCTGCTCCCGGTGTCACGCTGATGCAGCTCTGATGTCCGACTTCGGCCTGTCTGCAAAGGCACCGGCGGACTACAAGGAGAGCATCCACTGGCAGCGTCTCTCGGAGGACGGCATCACGGCTGCTCCCAGCTGCATTGGCTGTCACGGCCACCACGCCGCCCTGCCACCGGCGGTCAAGAATGTCGCCATGGTCTGTGGCCGATGCCACGTACGCAGCGAGGAACACTTCAACCGTTCCCCGCACCGAGGTGTCACGGGCTTCAGTGGCTGTGTGGAGTGCCACAGCAATCACCGGATCTCGAAGCCCGATTCCCATCTGTTCGTCTCGTCCTGCGAACGGTGCCACCCCCTCAACAGTCCGGCGCTGAAGCTGGGCTACGAGCTACGCACCTCTGTCGACGAGGCTGAGCACCGGCTCAAGGAAGCCAAGGAGACTCTCGAAGGTGCCAGAGGCTTCGGGTTCGGCCTGGATCAGCTGGAGGCCGTGCTGGACGAGGGCCGTCAGGCCAAGATCGAGGTCATCCCGGCCCTCCACTCCCTCGATGCTCGAGAGGCCTCCAACTTCCTGGAGAAGACCAAACAGATCGAGCTTCGTATCGCAGCCGGAGTGGGCGAGATCAAGACCCGCGTCCGCCTTCGAAACGTGAGCCTCGGCATGGTCCTCATGGGACTGCTGGTGGCCATCATCCTGTTCAAGCTCGCCCTGGACCACCTGGAAGTCGAGCCCCCTCGAAGGGCAGACGCCGACAAGCCGCCAGAGTAGGCCGAAGAGTCCGGGCAATGATCGCTCTCGAGGGCAGTCCCGGGACGGTATGCCCTCTATTCCGGACTTGCCTCGCCTCTTGACGTTTCAGTCGACCTTCCGGCGCCGTCCGTCTTTCGACGGACCCAGATCGAACGGGGCAGGCGGCCACATCGTCTGAGCCAATGACGTTGCGCGGATCCGGTCACGGATGCACGGGAACCGGTCTACGTGAGCATTCTTGCCTATGAGGTGCCTCCTGCTGAGTCTCGGGGCGCTGGTTTTCCATACTCGAACGACGAGATCGTTGCCG
>JAJFLN010000756.1 GCA_021772705.1 Candidatus Cloacimonadota bacterium
GGCCAATGCCGTCATTCACGCCTACGGACCGGGAGGGGCGGGCTCCATCGAGATCGCCTTTCAGGTGGACCGCGTCGCAGGGCAGCTCTCGGCGCAGGTCGTGGATCATGGGGTGGGGCTCTCGAAGGAGGTTCGGTCCAGAACCGCGGCAGCCCTCGACGAGGACAGGCTGGCTGCCAGTGGCCGGGGCTTGATTGTGATTGATCATCTGATGGAGCAGTGTGATATCATCCCGACCCCCGGCGGAGGGACAACCCTCAGGCTGGTCCGGTCGCTGACCCCAGACGGCTGAAGCCCCGCAACCAGGAGTGGCCCGGATGATCGGAAGAGCGTCAATTCTCACATACGGCTGCCAGATGAACGAGGCAGACACCACTGATATCGGTCAGGCCCTGAAGCGGGCCGGCTACGAGTTGACCCGTTCTTGGGACCAGTCGGATCTGGTGGTGCTCAACACCTGTGCCATCCGAGAGAAGGCAGAGGATCGGATTCGCGGGACCCTGGGGCACCTCAAGTCCCTTCGAGCCCGACGACCCTGGCTCGTGGTCGGCGTGATGGGCTGCATGGCCGCCCAGTCAGCCGATTACCTGTCCCACGAAGCGGACTTCGTCATCCCTCCCATGGAGGCAGGACAGCTATCGGAAGTGCTGGCTGGGTTGCCGCCCCCCCCCGGGCTGGGAGAGGAGGAGGGAGACCTGCCGCCTCTGGAGATGAACCAGGAGACGCCCTTCAAGCGCTTCCTCCCTATCATTCGAGGGTGCAATCACCGCTGCACTTTCTGCGTCGTACCCAACACTCGTGGTCCCGAGTACTACGAGCCGCCCGAAGAGCTGTTCCAGAAGGTCGGAGAAATGCGGGACCGGGGAGTCCTGGAAGTGACACTCCTGGGCCAGACCGTGAACGCCTACGTCCACGGTGGCTGGACCTTCGCCACCCTTCTTCAGGAAATGGCCCACCGGTTCCCCGCCGTCGGCTTCCGGTTCATCACGTCCCACCCGAGGCAGTTCAGCGACGAGATCATCGAGGTCATGGCCACCAGGCCCAACGTCATGCCCTATCTGCATCTTCCCCTGCAGGCCGGCTCCGACCGGGTCTTGAGGCGGATGAAACGGCTCTACACCTTCGCAGAGTACGAGGCTCTCGTGGGCCGCGTCCGGAGCGCCGTGCCCGACCTGGCGCTCTCCACGGACATCATCTGCGGGTTCCCTGGCGAGACCGAAGAGGATTTCGACCGGACCCTGGAGGCCATGAAGCGAATTCGATTCGAATCGGCCTTCATGTTCTACTACTCTGAGCGGCCCGGGACCGCTGCGGTCAACCTGGACGGCAAGCTGCCCATACCAGCCAGGAAGGAACGGCTGGCACGTCTCATCCGGCTTCAGAAGGATATCCAGATGGAAGTCAACCAGAGCGAGGTCGGTCGCCGCCGTCGATGTCTGGTAGAGCGGACGAGCAAGAAGGACCCGGCTGTCATGCTGGCCCGGACGCCGTCCAACAAGGGCGTCCTCGTACCGGGTCCCGAGAGCCTCATCGGGTCCTACCTGGAGCTGGAAATCCAGAGGGCTGACAGCTTCATCCTCTTCGCCAGCCAGAGGGCCTGAGCCCTTCGGAGGCTGATTCAGCCCCTTTCAGCCCCTGTCATGCCGTTTCAGCCCTGGGGGCTGATCATCTCCACTATCCTCCAGGGACCTCGAGGGCACTGGAATCGGTGTTGCACCGTATCCGGGTTCGATGCCAGCCGGTATCGCGTCCTCTGCCTCCAGGGAGGTGGCCCGGTGTACCTGCTGTTCTTCGGTCTGTTCTTCCTTACTCCCCTCGCCTGGGCCGACGAGGCCCCACCCGAACGAGTTGACGTCAACTCCTGCCGCTTCGAAGAACTCGTGACCCTTCATGGAATCGGCCCCTTTCTGGCCCAGGAGATCCTCATCGATCACAGTCTGAAGGGTGACTACCTCTCACTGCAGGACTTCACTCGGGTCAAGGGCATCGGACCCGTCCTGGCACACCGGTTGAAGAATGCGATTCGATTCGGCGACGCAATCCCGGCCTCTGGCCGTTCGTACCCTACATATCACGCTGTTCCTTGCAGTAAAATGAATAATCATGACCCCTGAATGGATTTTCCCAACCGCCGACTCGGCCAAAATCCGCCAGCTCTCCGATGCACTCGGCATCTCCACCCTGCTGGCCCAGCTCCTGATCACTCTCGGGTTGGAGAGCGAGGACGACTACCGGGCCTTCCTGGAGAACGACACCACGACTCTGATCGATCCCTTTCTGTTCCCCGAGATGGAGCGTGCCTGCGAGCGGATCTTCCGTGCCCTGAAGGACGATGAGAAGATCGTGGTCTACGCGGACTACGACGTGGATGGCATGACAGGGGCCGTGCTGATCTACTGGGTGCTGAAGAGGCTCAAGGCCCGGTGCGAGATCTTTATCCCCGACCGCCACAAGTCGGGCTACGGTCTCAACAAGGCCGATCTAGATCGACTGAGGGAGGCGGGAGCCTCGGTGGTGATCACCGTGGACAACGGGGTCAGTGCTGGTGAGGAGATAGCTCACGCCGTGGAGAACGGGATGTCGGTGATCGTGACGGACCATCACACCCTGCCGGAGCAGCTGCCGGTCGGCGCCCTGTTGCTTCACCCCCAGCTCCCTGGAAAGGAGTACCCCTTCCGCCACCTGTGCGGGGCCGGCGTGGCATTCAAGTTCGGCCTGGCGCTGCTCAGCCGTTCGCCCCTGGAGGACGCCGAGGCCGCTATCGAGGGCTTCCGCAACAACTGCATGGATGTGGTGGCCCTCGGAACGGTGGCGGACATGGTCCCCCTGATCGGTGAAAACCGGGTCCTTGTCCGGGAGGGGCTCCGCCAGCTGTCACGCTCTCGTCATCCGGGCCTCAAGGCCTTGCTGGGTCTGGAAGGACTGGTGGGCCGGCCACTGACGGTGGACCACATCGCCTTCAAGCTGACGCCGAAGATCAACGCCGCGGGACGAATCGACGATTACCGGATAGCCATCGATCTCTTGATCTCCAGCAAGGAAGACCGGGCCGGACAGCTGGCTCTGAAGCTCAACGCCATCAACCATGAGCGAATCCGGCTCCTCAAGGAGCTGATGGCTCTGGCCCTGAAGGAAGAGGCGAGCTGGGCGAACCTGTCGCTACCGGTGGTGGCCTTGAAGACCCGCCACAAGGGTGTGGTCGGGCTTGTGGCTCAGCGGCTCAAGGAGCGATGTCGAAAGCCTGTCCTGGTGCTCGCCGCCGATGAGGCGCAGGCGACGGGATCCGGGCGTAGCATCGATGGGTTCAATCTTCTCTCTGCCCTGAGAGAGCAGGAGGAGTATCTTGAACGCTACGGTGGCCATGCCATGGCCGTGGGCTTCACCATCGACGTGGAGAAGATTCCCGCGTTTCAGGAGGCCATCGATTCCTCGGCGGCCATGAAACTGAGCAAGTCCCCCCCTGCGGCCCCGGTTCAGATTGATGCTGTCCTGGACGGGGAAGACCTGTCGTCCCGGACTCTCGAGGATCTGGATCGCCTCGCTCCCTTCGGCCAGGGAAATCCGGCGCCTCTCCTGGGGCTACGCCGGGTACCTGTCTCGAGGCTGATAAAAATGGGGGACGGCAGCCATGCTCGCCTCGAGTCGTCAGTCTTTCCGAAGGGGTCGAAGACCGTGGCCTTCAATCTGGCCGATGAGGCTCAGCGCGCCCTGGACAGCTCCAGCGAACTGGACCTGGCATTCCACCTGGAGCGGGACTACTTCCGGGGACAGGAGTCGATTCAGATCCGGATCCGGGCTCTGCGCCCAGCGGCGGGCTGATACGCCCAGGTCTCGGGCCCCGTCCTCTCAGGACGCCGCATCGGCGGCGGAGACCACGAGCCGGATCGAGTTGATGATTCGCTCCGCCACGGGAGGCTTCAGCACGTAGTCCTTCGCCCCGAGACTGATTGCCGTGGTGAGCATCTTCTCCTGTCCGATGGCGGAGCACATGATCACCCGGCACTTCGGATCGAAGCTCACCAGTTCTCTCAGGGCCTCGATGCCGTCCTGCTCGGGCATAACGATGTCCATCAGGACCACGTCAGGACGATACAGCTTGTACTTGCGAACGGCCTCGACGCCGTTCTCAGCTTCAGCGATGACTTCGAAGTCGGACTCCATCTCGAGAATTCGACGAAGCGCAACGCGTGAATAAATTGCGTCATCGACGAGAAGGACAGTTGTTTTCATCAAGCCTGATACCTCGCGCGGGGAACGGAACCCTCCCAACACTCCGCATCATAGCAAGAAAACATCCGGCATACACTGCCTTGCACCCAGCAGTATCCGGTTCAGATCCTCCGGGGTGAAGGCCACGGCCACCCGGATCCGGAAGCCTGCCTCTTCATTTGCCAGATAGGACAGCAACAGACAGATACCTTCTATGCCCGAATCCAGGGCCTCCAATCCGGGCCGCGGGCCGTCGTCCGGCACACCGGGCCGGGCCTCGATTCGCTGCCTCAGGTCCTTCATGACCTCGTCGGTCGCCTCGAGAGCGTAGCTGGGAGGAGTGGGCAGGAGTCGCAGGCCAGAGATGTCGCTGAAGACATCCAGGTAGGTCGAGAAGATCAGGTTCCCCGTCTCCTCGAAGAGGAACCGGGCTGTCTCCTTGTCATCGTCGGGCAGAAACTCCTTCAGGTCCGCAGGTACAACACCGCAGAAGTCGGCCATGGACTCCCGGGCCAGGCCGATCATCATGCCCCCCGCCGCTTCTCCTCGGATGTTGAACAGCACCGCGTGGATCTGACGCTGGCTCGAGAGCGCCGCAAGGCCCTCTTCGAGAGGGCCGACCCGGTTGTCCGAGATGGTGATCGGGACCTTCAACATGGCCGAGAGTTTCTCCACCACGTTCTTCATGGCCATGTCCAGAAGACGGGCCAGCGCTGCCTCGGAGGCGGCCCGGCTCCCCTGGCCCTGGGTCTCGCTCACGAGTCGCCTTTTCTGTAGACCGATGGCGCCACGTGGTCCAGTTCAGCCGATCGATCCAGCAGCATCTCCGAGGGGCCCAGGAGCAGGAAACCGCCGGGCCGCAGGGCTCGGATGAAGTCATCCAGGCGCTGCCGGCGGAAGTCCTCCGAGAAGTAGATCATGACGTTGCGGCAGAAGATGACGTCGGCGAACTCGGTGACAACGCCGTGGGAGTCCCGCAGATTCTCGACCCTGTACTGGATCAGCCGTTTCACAGCCGGGAGTACCTGGTAGCTGCCAGCGCCGTTCGGTTGAAAGTAACGTGCCAGCAACTCCGGGGGCACCTTCTGCAGCTGCTTGCCCTTGTAACAGCCCGCCCGGGCCGATTCGATGGCTCGAGGACTCACGTCGGTCGCTTCGATCCCGGCCCGGTTCAGGTAGGCTTCCGGCAGACGTTCCAGCAAGGAGATCGCTATGGAACAGGCTTCTTCACCGCTGGCACAGCCGGCGCTCCAGATCTTGACCGAACTCTGCCCTCCCCGAAGCCGGGTCAGCAGCTCGTCGAGCAGACTGGTTTCGAAGAACCGGTGCTGGATCTCGAAACGGAAGAACTCTGTCTTCCGGGTCGTCACGGCGTCAATCAGGTCCGCCACGGCCTTGGGGTCCTTTGACTGAGCCAGCTCGTAGAAGTCCCGGAATCGTCGCAACTCCCGGGCACGCAGATACCCCAGCAGACGATTGGCAAGCATGGTCTGCTTGCTGTCGTGAAGCTGTATCCCTGTCTTCTGCTGGATCAGGTCGCGCAACAGGCCGAATTCCTCCGGAGTCATCTCAGTTATCGGCATGATCCGGTAAGTTGGCGACAGGGTTGGAGTAGATTGAACAGGCGGAATCGTCCAGCCAGGATGACTGTCTTCTGGACGCGGTTGCTGCTACATTAAGGGCAATGCCCATGAATTAGTGGAAGGAATGTTTGAAAACGAGGGCTCTGCCCTCGAACTCCCGCCAGGGGCCATTGGCCCCTGGACCCGGATGAACAGGTCGAGCTTTCGTATGTCATTCAAGTGTTCATC
>JAJFLN010000757.1 GCA_021772705.1 Candidatus Cloacimonadota bacterium
TCGTATGTCATTCAAGGATTCATCAGCACTCTCAGTCGCACCAGTCCAATTGGGGGTTTGGGGGAGCTGGCTCCCCCAATGGGGTGTGGGGCAGAGCCCCACTACAACAAAATCCGTATTATCTCAGGGGGATTGCATCTAAGGACCCGCGCTGGAAAGGCCGGATCGAGGAGTCAATCGCTCTTGCGCAGGACTCTCTCGTTGTCGCTGCGAGCCGTGATTCCCGTGCCGTCCAGATGTTCCAGGAAGGGGATCAGGTACTTCCGGGACAGTCCGACGGCGCCCTTCAACTCCGAGGTGGTGGCCCGGCCGCGGATCTCCAGGACCTGCAGCGCCTTCCGGAGCAAGTCATCATAGAAAGCCTTCTGGATCAAGAAGCTGGGTCCCACTTTCACGGCCACGTCGGTGTCCACCATGAACTTGATCAGCTGCTGGAACTCGTGGGGCATCATCTGTTCCCCCCAGCTCAGCTCCTTGAGATCCACGAACAGGTCCTGGGCCTCCGCCAGCTTCTCTTCAATCCGCTTCGCGCTCTCCTCGAACCGGACGCCGGCTGAAGGCTTCCAGCCCTTCCGTCGAATGACGTTCTGGTCAATCTCGATGTCCCCGGCCTCGGCGGCCAGAGCCAGGAGCCTGTCGTATTCCTCCGGCGCCAGATGACGATACCGGGTCCGCAGGAAGGTCGCCCGGTCCATTCCCTTCTCTGTCGGCTTGCTCTCGTGATAGGCGTCGAGCCCCTTGGTCAGGTTCTGCAACTCCGATTCGAGCCGTTGCCGGTGAACGAGGCAGTCGCCGGTTCGCACCAGGGGAGCCCCCTCCAGATCGGCATCGAAGGACGTCTGGATCTGGTCCTCCGGTAGCGACAGCTCCACGGACAGGGAGGGGACGGTGTGGAACAGACGGCGACCGGATCGCAGAATCTCCACCACCACGTCTTCATGGCTCGCCGTCTCCAAATGACGCAACCGTTCCACCGCGGCCACCGCCTTCCGGTGCTTCGGCGGGGTCGGGTCCAGGACCTGGCCGCCCCCAAGGGTAATGACGGGGGAGTAGAGCCGGAGCAGGAACCGATCCTGCCTGGCCACAGAGACCGGTTCTTCCAGGCGGAACTGGACGAGCATCTCGTCGCCCTCCGGCAGCTGCTTGCCCTCGAGCAGATGAACCCGGCCCGTCACCTCCCGGGTCCCGATGTACAGCCGGATCCGTGTCCGGTTCTGCAAGGGGGAACAGCTCTTCGGCAGGCTGCGCAACAATCTGAGGCGACAGTCCAGGAGCTGGCTCGGCTGGAAGTACCCCGGCACGGCGCAGAGATCGCCTCGACGCACACTGTCGGCCCCCAGATCCGACAGGTTCAGTGCCGCCCTCTGCCCGGCATGGACCTCCTCGACGGGCTCGTCGAAGGCCTGCAGACTCCGGACACGGGATCGGCTCCGGCCGGGCAATATCTCCACGGGAGCTCCCGCCATCAGCTTCCCGGAAGCCACAGTGCCTGTCACGACAGTGCCGTGCCCCTTCAGGCTGAATACGCGATCCACGGGCAGCCGGAAGAGGCCGCCGGTCACGGGATCCGGCAGTTCATCCAGCAACTGATCCAGGGCAGCACCGACCCTCTCGACGGAGGCCGGGTCCTTGGCCGAAGAGTGGACGATCCGGCAGCCCTCGAAGACCGAGCCGGCGATCCAGGCCGAGACTTCCGCTTCCACGGCCTGCAACCTGTCGTCATCGACCAGGTCCGTCTTGGTGAGCACCACGATCCCTGTGGTGACGCCGAGCAACTCCAGGATGTCCCGATGCTCCCGGGTCTGGGGTTTCACCCCCTCGTCGGCAGCCACGGTCAGCATGAACCCTCGGACCCCCCAGGCGCCGGCGACCATGTTCTTGATGAACCGTTCGTGGCCTGGGACATCGACGAGGCCGATGTCACGTCCCCCCGGCGTCGTGTAGTGGGCAAAGCCGAGGACGATGGAGATGCCGCGCTCCTTCTCCTCCGCCAGCCGATCCGTGTCGACGCCGGTCATCGCCTGGACCAGAGTCGTCTTGCCGTGATCGATATGTCCCGCCGTTCCGATGGTCTGAATCGTCTTCATTGCTGCCGATCTTAGGCGGAGGCAATGGGGGAGTCAAACAGGGTCTCCACACCGCCCCTCACCAGAGCTTCTGGACAAAGACCGCTCGACGGCCCGGGTGCTCCGTCAGACCCCATATGGAGCGACATCTGGTCGCCTCCTGCTGCGGGATGCGATATGATGGCTATCCGGTTCAATCAACCGGGATCAGGAGGGACACCTTGGGTGTGGATGAAAATGGAACCGTCACCCTGTCAGAAGATCGAGCCCTGGCAAGAGCGACCCCCGTGGAGGACCTGTTTCTCCTCTCCGAGATAGATGCGACGATGGCCGAACTGGCCCGACGCATGAAGAAGAACAAGGAAGACCTGGAAGTCTACGGTCTCGAAGTCGAGCGAGAGAAGAAGGAGCTGGAGGCCGCCCGGCATTCACTGAAGGAGCATCAGAGGATTGTCGCCAAGGAAGAGGGGGAGTTGGAGGCCATCGTCGAAAGGCGGAAGGTGCTCGACGCCAAGATTATGCGGATCTCCAGCCCGAAGGAGCTCACCGCTGTCCAGGACGAGATGGGCAAGCTCGACGGTGAGATCGCCGAACGAGAGGAGAAGGTCCTGCTCCTCTATGACGAACAGGAGAAGGCTGAGGCAGCTCTGAAGGGGCTGGAGGATCAGGCCGAGAAGATCGGCGCCGCCGTGATCAAGCAGAGCGCGGAGAAGAAGAACGAGAACTCCAGGATGGCCCTGCGCCGAACCGAGCTCGAGGAAATGCGGGGCGAGTATCTGGTCCGCCTCGATCCGGGATTGAGTTCTCGCTACGAGAAGGCCATGGAAGAGCACGGCGAACCGGTGGCCTTCGCCATCCTGGACAACGGCTGCGGCGGCTGTGGCTGGGCGGCATCTGCCTCGGAGTTCCAGAAGTTCCGGAAGAACGCCTACAAGCCCTATGACTGTCCTCACTGCCACCGGCTCCTGGTCTGGGTGGGCGCTCCCGAGAGCTGAACCCGCGGCCCCCCCCAACGTGCCGTCGAACCGAGTCATAGCAGCCTGGTGCATCACCCTCCTGGGTCTGCTCATCCCCCTCGCCCCGGTCTCGGCACAGGCAGCGAGTGGTGCTGGTCGAAGACTTCAGGACGAAGCTGGTATCTTCCAGCCCGAGCAACGTCTCTCCCTGGAGCAACGGACCGGCGCCCTGGCAGAGCGCACGGGCTGCGAGATCTACATCCGGACCCGCATCGTCCCCGACCTTGCCCGCTTCGAGGCCGGCGGCGAGCAGCTCTTCCGGGACATCGTCAAGAACTCCGTCCACTACAAGATCATCCTTCTGGTCCTGGGATACGAGGGCAGTCCCACCGGCAGCGTCGGCAAAGGAAAGGTCTACACCGCCCTGGGGGCGGGGCTGGTCCATGTCCTGAGTGAAGACGAACTCCGGTCCGTTCTCCTCAACGGGGGCAAGGTCACCACAGCCACCCTCATCGAGGGCATCGACCAGCTCGCCGTCCGCCTCGAGACCTACTTCGAGCAACACGGCGGTCAGCCGCCGGATGAACTGGGAGGCATCATCACCGCCGAGGGTGACCCCACCTTCTGGCGCGATCTGATCCTCGGCCTCTTCGGAATCGCCTTGCTCTTCTGGTTTCTCAAGCGTCTCACCCGATGCCCCCACTGCTCGGCTCGACTCCGAAGACAGGTGAAGCTCCTGCCCTCCGGTTCCGAAGGGGGCTCTCACACCCTGAAGCGAACGGCCAAGTGCTTCAGCTGCGGATACGTCAGGAAGGGATTGCTGTACTGATTTGGGCGTCGAGCCTCTGGCCTCGGACTTCGGGCGTCGAGCCTCTGGCCTCGGGTGACGGGCCTCGGACTTCGGGCTTCGGGCTTCGGGCTTCGGGCTTGGGACTTCGGGCTTCGGGCTTCGGGCTTCGGGCTTCGGGCTTCGGGTGACGGGCAAATTCGCCAAGACTTCTGTGTGTCAAGCGTCGTGAATCAGAAACATGAAGAGTCTTGAATCCCCGGTCTTTCCCGAGGCCCGAGGTCCGCGGCCCGATCCCGCCCCGCCTCTAGACTCACCCATGCCAAAGCTGTAAAGTCTCCTGAACCAATCCGACCCTGGAGGAGCATCCATGTCCGACGACCCGAAAGATAACGAAGACGAAGTGAGCGTCACGGAGGCCAAAGGCACGGACCGACAGGCGAAGCGCGTCTCGAAGCTGACCCTGCTCCCCCTGCGAGATGTAGTCGTGTTCCCTTACATGGTGATCCCGCTGTTCGTGGGGCGTCAGAAGTCGCTGAAGGCGATCGAGAGCGCCATGAAGTCGAACAAGGAGATCCTGGTGGTCACTCAGAAGGTGCCCTCCACGGACGATCCGGCTCCCGACGACCTCTACGAGGTGGGAACCGTGGTTCAGATCATGCAGATGCTGAAGCTGCCCGACGGGATCGTGAAGATCCTGGTGGAGGGTATCTTCCGCGCGCGCATCCGGGAGTACACGAAGACGGATCAGCTCTTCGAGGTGAGTCTCCAGGAAGTGCCTGACTCCACCCACAAGACGGTGAAGGTCCAGGCCCTGATGCGAAACGTGATCAGCCTGTTCGAACGCTACGTGAAGCTGAACAAGAAGATCCCCGTGGAGGTAGTGGTGGTGGCCTCCAATGTAGACAACCCGGGCCGGCTGGCGGACATCATCACCGCCCATCTGAACTTGAAGGTCCCGGTGAAGCAGGAGATCCTGCAGGCCTTCGATCCGGAGGAGCGGCTGGACAAGCTCGTCGAGATCCTGAACAAGGAGATCGAGATCCTCATCATCGAGAAGAAGATCTCCGGTCGCGTCAGGAAGCAGATGGAGTCGATCCAGAAGGAGTACTACCTGCGAGAGCAGGTGAAAGCCATCCAAAAAGAGCTGGGAGACACCGACGAGCTTCAGACGGAGATCGCCGAATACAAGAAGAAGGTCAAGACCGCCGAGATGCCCGATTACGCAGAGGAGAAGTGCCTCAAGGAAGTGGAGCGGCTGGCGAAGATGTCCTTCAACTCCGCCGAGTCAGGAGTCATCCGGGGCTACCTGGACACCATGTGCGAGCTTCCCTGGAGTCAGTCCACAGCAGACAAGCTCGACATCGTTCGAGCCGAGAAGATCCTGGAAGAGGATCACTACGGTCTGGCGGAACCGAAGGCTCGAATCCTGGAGTACCTGTCGGTCTGCAAGCTGAAGAAGTCCATCAAGGGGCCCATCCTCTGCCTCGTGGGGCCTCCAGGCGTCGGCAAGACCTCCGTGGCTCGATCCGTCGCCAGGGCAATGGGACGGAACTTCGTCAGGGTCAGCCTGGGCGGCATGCGGGATGAGGCCGAGATCCGGGGACATCGGAGGACCTACGTGGGCGCCATGCCCGGCCGGGTCATCCAGCTGATAAAGACGGCAAAGTCGAACAACCCGGTCTTCCTCCTCGATGAGATCGACAAGACCGGCGCCGACTGGCGAGGCGACCCCAGCTCGGCCCTCCTGGAAGTCCTCGACCCGGAGCAGAACCCGACCTTCACGGACAATTACCTGGGAGTGGCTTTCGACCTGTCGAAGGTGCTCTTCGTGGCCACGGCCAACATTCCCCACACCATTCCCGAGCCACTGCGAGACCGGATGGAGATCATCAACATCCCGGGCTACACCGAGGAAGAGAAGCTCGAGATCGCCCGCCGGTACCTGGTACCGAAGCAGATGAAGGAGAACGGGCTCAAGGCCCGTCACGTCAACTTTCTGCCCAAGGCGCTGGTCCGGATTCTACGCTACTTCACCCGAGAGGCCGGCGTGCGCGAGCTGGAGAGAATGATCGGCAACATCTGCCGCAAGCTGGCCAAGCAGGTCGTCTCGAAGCAGAAGAAAGGTCAGACCAGCATCACTCCCGCAGCCGTGGAGCGCTATCTTGGCATCCCCAAGTACCGCTACGGAACGGCGGAGGAGCAAGATGAAGTCGGAGTGGTCACCGGTCTGGCCTGGACATCCCACGGCGGTGTCTCACTTCCCATCGAGGCCGTCACTATGCCCGGAACAGGCAAGGTGATCATGACCGGCTCCCTGGGCGACGTGATGCAGGAATCTGCACGAGCCGCTGTCAGCTTCGTCCGCCACCACGTGGAGGACTTCGACATCGAGCCCGACTTCTACAAGAAGCTCGACATCCACATCCACGCGCCCGAGGGCGGCGTTCCGAAGGATGGCCCTTCAGCAGGTGTCACGATCACCACGGCCGTCATCAGCGCCCTCACCGAGACGCCGGTCAACAAGGACGTGGCCATGACCGGAGAGGTCACACTCCGGGGAAAGGTTCTGCCCGTGGGAGGCGTGAAGGAGAAGGTCCTGGCCGCTTTCCGCCTGGGGATCAAAGAGATCATCCTGCCCAAGGAGAACAGCACGGACCTGGACGACATCGCCAAGGAAATCCAGCGGCAACTTGTCTTCCACACCGTCAGCCACATCTCGGAGGTCATCAAGGTGGCATTCAAGCCCTCGGCGCCACCGGAAACGGCGGGAGCGGCGGCAGCGAAGTAGGGGGGCCTCGGAAAGACCGGGGGAAAAGAGTTGCATGTTTGTGCGTCACAACGCTTGACACCGAGAGTCTTGGCGATCTTGCTTTTCCGTAGCCCGTAGCCCGTAGCCCGTAGCCCGTAGCCCGTAGCCCGTAGCCCGTAGCCCGTAGCCCGTAGCCTGGTAGCCCGTAGCCTGGTAGCCCGTAGCCTGGTAGCCCGTAGCCTCGTCGCCCGTAGCCCGTAGCCCGTAGCCCGTAGCCCGTAGCCTGGTAGCTCGTAGCCTCGTCGGATCCGGGGGGTGCATGTCCCGTAGGGGGCAGCCAACATTGGGTATCACGGAGCTCACAGAGATCGCAGAGAACACAGGGGTTTTCGTGTGGAGAGGTGAGATGCTGAGCACAGGGGTGCCTGGGTCCGACTCTCAGGCAGCTAC
>JAJFLN010000758.1 GCA_021772705.1 Candidatus Cloacimonadota bacterium
CGTCGACTCCTGGGTGGCCGCCTACAAGGACAGTCTCCAGCAAGGCCGGAAGAAGGCCGATGCTGTCCGGGAAGCAGGTCACGCTGCCAGGGAAGAGCTGACCAGTCTCGCCCAGGACTACAGCCGTGGTTGGTTCTCGGCACAGGAGGGCGAACTGCTGAAGTCCCTCCCCACTTCCGAGCAATTTGCCGAAGCAGCCAGCATCATGATCCAGTCTCAGATCGACAGATTTGATACCGGTGAACTCACTCCCGATGTGACCAATCTCTATCGAGGCCTGGCGTCGGTGGACCGCATTGCACGGAAGTCCGGTCAGTTTGTCGGCACGGAGGAGGTCGCCTGGGACAGCCAGATCAGCGAAGGCGATCGTTTCACCGAGACCGTGTCAGCCGGAGCTGCCTGGGCCCTCTGCCGAGGTCGGAGTGCGGCCCATCCTTGCGGTGGGAACAGTCGTCCCGGAAGAGGGGCCCCGATTCCCATCGGTGAGGCAGCGGAGGCCAACTTCGTTGTCGACGCCACCCGCTCTATAGATCACGTCCGAGCTGTCATCGTCTCGACTGCAAGCCAGGTCGTGGATGAGGCATCGGCCGAGAGGGCACGAGGCATTGCAGATACGGTCTCACGACGGCTAGGAATGGACGCCATGCTGGGCAGGCTCGACTCTGCGCTGGTTGACTTGCGATCACCCCCTCGTCGGAAGCGGAACGCAGACTCCGATGCGCCCTCCAAACCCGCACCTGCGAACAGCTTCTGGCGAGAGATCGCCAAGGACACGGACCGGCTACTCGACAGAAGCGGGCTTCGGCGGTTGGCCAGACCGGAGCCCTGAGCGCTGACTACCGACTCGAAGAAACCCTATTCGAGTTTCGCCTTCTGCGAATCGGAAACTGGATCGTTGGCGGCCCGTCCGAGAAGTTCCTGTTCCGTTCGGCCCGAGCCCGTCGAGGGCCAGGCAGAATTCAGCGAGGCCCTCGACGGGCTCGGGCCGAACGGGAATGACTGGTGCACCTGTCAGCCAGGTCACTACACCCGCCAGGCTGTATCCAGGATGGTCCCGTCGACCCACTTCACCACGGCGACCGGGTCGTCTGACAGCTCAGGTTCCGTCGGCTTGCCTCCGCAGATGGCCTCCACCTCGGCTTGCAGGTCTTCGATCGGCTTGATGGGCAGGTCGCTGCCCTTCACGGCGTCGAGCAGGTCCGGACGCCTCGGATTGATGGCGATGGCACGCTCCGTGACGATCACGTCGATCAGCTCACCGGGACCGACCAGAGTGGTGACCCGATCCCGGATCACCGGTATCCGATCTCTGAAGGAAGGTACCGCCAGGATGGTGCACTTTGCGGCCAGGCAGTTCTGCCAGCCACCGATGCCGTGGAGCACGCGCCCATCGGAGTGACTCACCACGTTGCCGTTGAACTCCACGTCAACCTCCGTGGCTCCGAGCACCACGGCATCTATCATGGAAGCGAAGTTCCCCTTGCCATGGAAGTTGTAGCTCGTCAGGGGGCTGGTAGGCACATGGTTGGCGTTCTCTCGCATCGAGCGAACGCCAGCCATGTCAAAGGTCTGTCCGTCCAGGATGTAGTCTGTCAGCCCCTCCTCGAGCATCTCCACCAGGTACTTGGTGCTGCCCCCTCGGATGAACCGGGCCTTCACTCCCGCTGCTTGCATCATTCCCTTCAGATAGACAGCGAAGGCCAGGGCCGTTCCGCCAGCGCCTGCCTGGAAAGAGAAGCCATCCTTCAGGATGCCGGCGTCCCGGATGAATCGGGCCGTCAGCTCGGCGATGAGCAGCCGATCGGGGCTGCGGGTGATCTGAGTCGTTCCGGAGACGATCCTCTCCGGATCGCCGATGCAGTCCATCTCAACAACGAAGTCCACGTGGTTGCCCTGAATCTGCCAGGGCACGCAGGGAAAGGGAACCAGATTGTCCGTGACCACCACGACCCGATCGGCCCAGAGAGAATCGGCCAGGGCAAAACCCATCTGACCGAATGCAGCCGGACCGGTCAGTCCGTTGGCGTTTCCAAAGGCGTCGGCCGTCGGCGCCGCCAGGACGGCCACATCGATGTGGACCTCTCCATCCTGGACGGACTGGAAACGGCCTCCATGGGATCGAAGCACGCCCAGTCCCCTCATCCTTCCTGAGGAGCAGTAGTCGCCGAGAGCACCATTCATGCTGCCCTCGATGTGATGGACCACACCGGACTCCAGGTGCTTCACGATCGGTTCGTGACAGGGAAAGGAAGCACTGGGAAACCAGCGAATGTCCTTCAGTCCCATCTCGGCGATGGCGTCGAAGAGGGGAACGGCGACCCGGTCACCGTCACGAAAGTGATGGTGAGTGGATACGGTCATTCCATCCTCGAGACCGCACCGCTCCAGGGCCTCCCTCAGGCTGGCGACACGCTTGTCCCCATCTGCCGGATAGTCGGAACAGCTCCGGATCGGAGGCCCGTGATGACTTCCCTCCGGTGCCGGAGCACCGACGCCGGAGAAGGGACGGGACGGGACTCCATTCACCCGGGTCGGGACACGTCGTCCTGCGGAGTTCTGCGTCAGTTCACCGAAGTCGATCTGCCTCATTTCTCTCCTTGATTCGCAGCACAGGAATTAGCGGTGTCATCCTGGATCAGTCCCAGGATCCGAGCCGATGCGACAGTCCGCTCGGCTCTCTTGACCACCGGAGCGTCAATCATCTTGGAACCAAGAGAGACGACGCCGAGTCCCTTCTCTCGAGCCTTGTCGAATGCCGCCA
>JAJFLN010000759.1 GCA_021772705.1 Candidatus Cloacimonadota bacterium
GCGTTACCGCCCCGGTCGGGATTTTCGCCGAGGATGGTGGCTTTCACTCGATGTTAGACTGGCGGGTGGCCGAGTTGCGAGAGGCTTTGCGCCGTGCCATCCTCAAGGCCTTCGGCCTTCGTACGCTGGGGGAAGCTCTCACGAGAAGCCGCTGACACCCTGGCGGGCTGGGACATCGAGCGGTGTGGATTCTCGCTCTTTGTTGGTCCCCCGGTCGACAACCGCGATCACCTTGGCAGTCTTCTCCGCTATCTATTTCGCGACGCGCAGCTAGTCCTTTAGGGCTCGCCCATAAGCTTTAAGCGTCTTCAGTACCACGAGAAGACCGGGAGGGTTTGCCTTAAGCTCAAGCGAGGCGGGCACCGAGAGTGGGGTCACGCCCTGAATTTCTTAGCAGACCTCTCCATCCATGTCCCCAAGGCTCGCCAACAAATCGTGACCTATGCTGGGTACTATGCGAACTCAACGGGAAACCTGAATCGAAACCAGGAGCCGGAAGAAGAAGACACTGATACTGCACAGGTACCAGCGACCAGGCGATGGATACCATGGACTTCGTAACGTCCAAAGACTTGCGAGGCTCATAGCACGTTGCTGGAAAATCGCAAGGTCTCCCGCTACGAGGTCCTCCGAGTCACCGGAACTCTGTCCCAAATGTGGCGAGCAAATGAAGAAGACTCGGCCTATACTCGAGAGGCTAGAGCTGGAACGCCTCCTAAAATCGATTGGACGGAGACGTAACACTTCGTTTGCGTTTCGGCTATCCGTCGCGCCCTCCTCCGGCGGCGGTCCCTGAGCCCGAGATACACTTGGAGGCTCATGCAAGCGGTGGTCAAGGAACAGCTACTGTGGTCCGCTGAGTAGCCCCGGGGAACGTCCCCCCGAGGCCCTCGCGGAACCGGACTTGAACCTCTCGATTCATCCGGCTCCTGTCTCGGATGCCATTCGTTTACCTTACCGGTACCCATAGTTCGCTCTCTCTTGTCGCAGTCTCCAGTGCGCAAATAGCCCTGGATTCTGCTCCTCGATTCGACCAAGTCGTCTTCTGGCTTTCTTCGTGCCGATTTTGTACTTGTTCTTCGTCCACTTTATCAACCTGCGGTCTACGCGGTTGAGCGTTGAAGACAAGTCGCCGATACGAAAATGGCGGAAGTAATTTATCCACCCTCGCACCATCGGATTGATTTCCTTAGCGATGTCTTCGAGCGACCAGTCTGAGCGCTTGTGAATTTTTCGAGCTTTCACTCGCTCCAGAAGTCTCTTCTTTGCCGCTTTCCCAACCCCGGGGGTGAAGGTCAAATCCTTATCGGATTTATCCCTGTGGGTCTCCCTTGGTTTGAAGTCATAGCCCAGAAAGGTGAAGGACCGAGGAGCGTCTGCAGTGTCCTTGGCCTGTTGGCCTCGGGCACAGAAAACAATCTTCGTCTTCTCCGGGTGCAATGCGAGTCCAAGGACTCTCAGTCGTTTTCGGATACGGTCCAGAACATATTTGGCCTGGACCGAAGACCGACAATGGTAAACTCCGTCATCGGCGTACCTTTCGAACCGAACTCGCGGCATCTCACGTCCAAGCCAAACGTCCAACGCGTAGTGAAGGAACAGATTGCACAAAATCGGGCTTATCACCGCACCTTGCGGTGTCCCAATTTCGGTCTCTATTCTTTCACCATCCGGGGTGATAGCCCCGGCCTTCAACCACCGAGCAATGTATAGCCGTTCCCATTTTGTGGTCACATGCTTGTCCACCGCTTTGAGCAGAAGGTCGTGTCGGATGTTGTCAAAACAGCCGGCGATGTCTAGGTCGATGACCCAGTCATTGTACCAACAACGTTTGCGACAGGTCGCCACAGCGTCGATGGCCGATACCCCCGGCCGGTAAGCGTAGCTGTCCGGATGAAAGAGTGGCTCTAAGACCCTCTCCATTTTCATCTTTACGACAGCCTGGGCTATCCGGTCTTCGACGGTTGGAATCCCTAGGATTCTAGAGCCACCACCCGTCTTGGGTATCGCTAGTTGTTTTACTGGTCTTGGAAAATAGCTGCCAGAGCTCATTCGGTTCCAGAGTTTGTATAGATTACCGGACAGGTTCTCCTCGTAAGCGCTGATGGTCATCCCATCTGCACCAGGACCTCCCGCCGCCCTCTTCACTGACTTCCAAGCCTCGTAAATCAGGCGTTTCGGTATCTCGAATGGTTTGTGTTTCATTTCATATCATCCTGGCATTTCTGCCAGTTGTAGGTCGTTACTCCACGGTCTAAGACCCTGCCCCTTTGCTCCACTCCCATTACAGGAGCTTCCTCGCTACTACGAGCAGGTCCGTCCTCGTTCCAGGCATCGATACTCGGTATCTTGGCGGTCCTTCCGCCTTGATAGTCTCTCTTAGCATCCTGATTACGAGTTCCCATAGTTCATATATAGAGCCCGGAGAAAGCTCAAGCCACCTCATACCGCTCGTCCCGTCGCCAGCAATCCGGATGACCGCGACGGTCTATTCACCCTACAGCTTGCAGTTAGGGATTTCGACGAGATGTTGACACCATCTCGGCACTTCACAGGTGGTTCACTGTGCGTTCTTCTTCTTTCTCCTCACCTGATGGCTCAAGGCCACCTTTTCTAGCTCGCACACCACAATTTGGTTTCCCGCCTTGCAGCAGCTAGTGGTTTGACTCTCCCTCCGATGGGCGAGTCAAGGGGTCTACCCTCATCTCTATATATGCTTCTATGGCACAAACAAGCCGCAGGTGTTACGAAGTCCAGCGTAGGTAACAAGGTGTTGGCGTGGTCTGGGGACATGCTGGGCCAGCGCGGCAAGGAACTCGGTGGCGTGCCATTCTTTGAACCCACCTCGCTTGGAACGGCATCTCACCTTGCCCGTACTCTCGTCGTAAGAAAGTTGGCGGTAACTACACGGTGAGCCCTAAAGGAGTAGCTTCGCGTCCCGGAATAGATAGCGAATGAGGCGAGCCAAGCCGTCCTTGTCATCGGGTTGTGTTTGTTCGGTTACAAAGCAAGAGAACCCAGAGCGGTCGCTCTCCCAAGCTCCCAATTTCTCCGCTACCTCAGACGATAGCTTGGACCAACGAACGAAGGCCCGGAGAATGGAGCCGCACAGGTCCTCAAGGACAGCCTCGACATCCCAGTTCCAGAGGTGGTAGAACTCGCCCTCTGGGGTGAAGACGCCATCAGAGACGACAAGATGCCAATGG
>JAJFLN010000760.1 GCA_021772705.1 Candidatus Cloacimonadota bacterium
GCTGGCAATCGCCGCGGCGCTGGTCCGGAATCCCGACGTGTTACTGCTGGACGAACCGACGAACCACCTCGATCTCGAAGGCGTGCTCTGGCTGGAGAAGCTCCTGGTCACGGCTCGATTCGCGGTCCTGGTTGTCTCCCACGATCGCCGGTTCCTCGAGAATACTGTCAACCGAATGGTGGAGCTGAACAAGTTGTATCCGGGCGGCTGCTTCACTGTCCAGGGGAACTACAGCGAGTTCCTCCTGCGCCGCGACGAATTCCTCGCCGCTCAGGAGCGACGAGGGGAGGCCCTCGCCAACCGGGTGAGACGGGAAGTCGAATGGCTGCGGCGGGGACCGCGAGCCCGTGCTGGCAAGTCCAGATCGCGCATCAACGAGGCAGGTCGCCTCATCGGCGAGCTCGCCGATCTTCAGGGCCGGCAGACGAAGTCCGCTGCGGCCATCGATTTCGAAGGCTCCGGTCGGCGCAGTCGCCAGTTGCTGATCGCACGAGGAGTCGGCCACTCGATGGGGGGACGGCCTCTCTTCAAGGACGTCGATCTCGTTCTCTCTCCCGGAAGCTGCCTGGGGTTGCTCGGTCAAAACGGCAGCGGAAAGACAACGCTGCTGCGCTTGCTGGCCGGCGAGCTGGAGCCCGACCTGGGCACCATTGAACATGCCGACGCCCTGCAGATCGTAACTTTCGACCAGAACCGAGAGCAGCTCGACCTGCGACAGACGTTGCGGCATGCGCTTGCACCCTCCGGGGGCGACAGCGTGGTCTTCCAGGGAAACACCCTCCACGTCGCTGCCTGGGCGAAGCGATTCCTGTTCAGTCCGGAGCAGCTGGACGTCGCGCTCGGCTCTCTCTCTGGAGGCGAACAGGCCAGGGTTTTCCTCGCCCGCCTGATGCTGCGCCCCGCCGACCTGCTGCTGCTGGACGAGCCGACCAACGACCTGGACATCGAGACCCTGGAAATCCTGGAGGAGACACTGTCCGAGTTTGCAGGCGCCCTGGTCCTGGTGACGCACGATCGATTCCTGCTCGACCGCATCTCAACCGGGCTCCTCGCCCTGAATGGCGAGGGTAAGACCGCGATGTTCGCCGACTATTCGCAGTGGGAGAACGCACAACGGTCAGGTCGCTCGCGAGCGGTTCAGTCCACGGCTCGTCCCATCCCGTCAAATCGTCGCACGTCCAGCGGGTTGACCTCCAGAGAGAGGAACGAGCTACGAGGCATCGAGGAACGGATCGTGGCGGCTGAGACCGAAGTCATGGAGACCCAGCGGCAGATGGAGCTGCCCGAAGTGGCCACCGACGCGACTCGCCTCGGGGACTGCTGGACTTCCCTCGAGGCAGCTCGCCAGGAAGTCGACCGGCTCTACACCCGGTGGCAGGAGTTGGAGGACAAGCTCAATGCAAAGCGGTCGCGCCAATAGGACCGGTCTTCACGAGACCTCACCGTCGCGGCGATGGCCATCTTGCGAGATCTAGGGACACACGTCAGGACCTTATCATTCTCAATAGGGGATTGCTCTGAGGTAGACGGATATCGCCAGGAGGGGCAGACGGGCGCAGGCGAGTTCAGTCCGTTTCAGTCCATTTCTGCGATGTTGCGATGTCGGTTGCGCTAGCCTCTACGGTTCGGAAGGCTCGGTTGTCCCTGAGAGAATGGATTTCTCCCAGCCGATCTCCGACGATTTTAGGAGCGAGCGATGGCACGAATGGCGCGGGTAGTCGTACCCGGAGTCCCGCATCACGTGGTGCAGCGTGGAAACCGAAGTCAGAGGGTGTTCTTCGATGAACCAGACCGGGAGTTCTATCTGGAGCGCCTTCGAGACCTGTCAGAAGTCGCCAGCATGGACGTCCTGGCCTACTGCCTCATGGACAACCACACTCACCTGATCGTCGTCCCCCGCGCGGAGGAGGATCTGGCGCGAGTCGTGGGCGATCTCCACCAATTCTACAGTCGCAGGACGAACTTCAAGAGACGCTGGCGAGGGTATCTCTGGCAAGGTCGGTTCTTCAGCTGCCCGTTATCGGATCGCCATCTCTACGCGGCCCTTCGCTATGTGGAGCTCAATCCGGTGAGGGCTGGAATCGTCGAGCGACCGGAGCTGTATCCCTGGTCTAGTGCTGGGCCACACGTGCTCGGGACCAACGATCGCCTTACAAGACCCCATCCGCTGACAGAGGGTATCGGCGACTGGAGGGAGTTCCTGACGACAGACAGCTCGCCCGGCGTCGAAGATGACATACGCAGTCACACCCGGACCGGGCGACCGCTCGGTGATCCTGACTTCGTCTCCGAACTGGAGCGGAAGCTTGGCCGTGTCCTGCAGAAGCTCAAGCCCGGCCCGAGACCAAAGGTGTTCGACCCGATGTCAGCCTCATCTTGATGAGAATGATAAGGTCCAGTCGTGTGTCCCCGTAACCCTGCGAGCCATTCTGGATGTACCGGGTCCGGAACCGCGCCCGAAGCAGGGGCAAGACCCCAGCGTTCCCCACGCCCTCCTGGATGCAATGAGTAGCGGCGCCTGTCAAAGTGGTAGAGTGATAGTGGGATGCGCTCCGACCGGGGCCGCAGTACTGCGGCCAGGCAAGAGTGCGATTGGAGTCGGTCATGGCTTACCAGGATAGCTTCGAGGTTCCCTGTCCCTACTGTAGCGAGACAATCTCCCTGGATTTCGACTATTCCCAGGGGAAAGAGCAGTCTTTCGAGTTCGACTGCCCCGTCTGCTGCCGCCCTATCGACATCCATGCTCGGCACACGGCTGACAGCATCGAGGCCGAGGCCGTGAGAGAACTGGACTGACCGGGAGGACAGCAGCGACTCATGATCCAGGAGATGTTTCCCGTTGGCCCCTTTCAGTGCAACTGCACGATCCTCGGCGATGAGGAGAGCGGCGAAGCAATCGTCATCGATCCGGGGGAGCAGGCCGACGACATCCTGAAGAGGCTCGAGGGTCTTGGCCTGAAACCCAGGTACCTGCTCCATACCCATGCCCACCTGGACCACGTGACGGGCGCCCGGAAGATCAAGGAAGCCACAGGAGCCGAGATACTGCTCCATAAAGGCGATCAGTGGCTGTATGAAAACCTGGCCATGCAGGCGGCTCTCTTCGGCTTTCAGGTCCAGGAACCCCTGCCGGTGGACAAGTACGTGAAGGAGGGAGACACGGTTGTGGTGGGCAAGCTGGGAGGCGACATCTTCCATACTCCCGGCCACACGCCTGGCAGCATCTGCTTTCGCCTGGAGTCCGATGGGCATCAACTCTTCACGGGTGACACCCTGTTCCAGGGGAGCATCGGCAGAACAGATCTCTGGGGAGGTTCCTTCCCGGACATCATCGAATCGATCAAGAAGAAGCTCCTGGTTCTTCCCGGAGACACCCGGGTGACCACGGGGCACGGAGAGATGACCACCATTGACGAGGAGCGGGTGACCAACCCCTTCCTGAAGTCCTGAGTTCTTTGTCGTGAACCGGACCCGGATCAAGATTTGCGGTATCACACGTGAAGTCGACGCCTTGCTCGCCGCGAGCCTGGGGGCTGACGCGACGGGTTTCATTCTTGCCCCGAGCCAGCGGCGGATCGAGCTGAGTGCGGCCATCGAGATCGTACGAGGGCTGCCGCCGTTTCTGGACCGGGTAGCTGTGCTGGTCAACCCCTCCCCTCGGGAACTTGAAGGCGTCGTGCAGTCCCGGGCCTTTACTCACATTCAGCTCCACGGCACCGAGGCTCCAGAGACGTGCAACAGCCAGCTTCTGCCCGTGGTCAAGGCCTTCCCTCTTCTGGAGGAGTGCCACCTGGATCAGATGAGGCAGTTCCTCCACTGCTGCTCCGTCACGGTTTTGGCCGACGCCCGTTCCGGCGGATCCGGCGAGACCTGCGACTGGTCCTTGGCTGCCAGGGCGGCAAGAGAGTGGCCCCTCGTCCTGGCTGGCGGGCTGGATCCGAACAACGTGGCGGAGGCCATCGAGTCCGTCCGACCGGCGGCGGTGGACGTGAGCAGCGGCGTGGAAGCTTCGGCGGGGGTAAAGGACCCGGCCAGGATGGAGGCCTTCTTCGCCGCCGTCAGGAGCGCGGATACCGGTCGAGGAGCCCAGAAATCCGAGAACAGGAGCATCGCCCCATGAGGATCAAGATCGCCACGGCACACGAAATCCCCGAGGGTCAGGGCAGGCTGTTCGAGGCCGAAGACAAGAAGATCGTCATCCACAACGTGGCCGGGACATTCTACGCCTCGGAGGGAACCTGTCCGCACCAGGGAGCGCCCCTGGACGACGCGTTCATGCAGGGAACCCAGATGACCTGCAGGCTCCACGGCTGGGAATTCGACCTCGAGACCGGTGCTTGCTCCCTGATTCCAGGAGTGACCCTGGAAGTCTACCCGGTCTCCGTCGAGGAGGGAGACATCTACATCACCCTGGAATGAGCGATCCTCGGAAGGGAGCGGAACGCAGCTTTCTCATGATCTTTGAGCTGGGACATGCTTCTACCCGTTCACCCCACTATGGATGCCCGCATCCAGGACGACTGAATGGCCGAGTTTTCCCGATCCGTTCGTCCTACTATGGATGCCCGCATCCAGGACGACTGAATGGCCGAGTTTTCCCGATCCGTTCGTCCTGAG